>NZ_JAMYPU010000009.1:0-230956 GCF_040320535.1 Mesorhizobium sp. M0676 | reverse complement strand
AACCATCGCCGGTCCTCCGGCGGACAAGAAAACTGTCACCCATGCTATCGGTCCATTCTGTTACCTATCTATCCGGTTCGGACACGTCTCCCTTCTCCCCGTCACTATACGGGGAGAAGGTGCCGGCAGGCGGATGAGGGGCGGCGCCGGCGTTGGGGTATTTATTTTGATGTTAGCGCTGCCCCTCACCCTTACCCTCTCCCCGTATAGTGACGGGGAGAGGGGGTAGCGAACGGCGGCTCAGCGACGACCTCCGTCACCCCAAAAACGGCTTAGCCTTCATGGTCTCCGGCACCGGCACACCCAGCCGCTTCAGCACCGTCGGCGCCAGTTGCAGCTGATCAAGCAGCGTGTCCGGATCCGGCCCTTTGCCGGCTCCGAAATAATACAGCGCGAAATCCTGCATTTCATCGTCGCGGCCGCCATGATGGCCGCGGTCTGTCTGGCCGTGGTCGGCGGTTACGATCACCTCGTAACCGGCTTGCCGCCAGCCCGGCAGGAAGGCTGCCAGCATGCCGTCCATCGCGTAGCAGGCATGGTCCATTTCGTGGCAGTCATGGCCGAAGCGATGGCCCATCGAATCCAGCGTGCAGGTGTGCAGGATCCCGTAGTCGATGGCGTGGCGCCGGGTCAGCAGGGTCAGTGTCGCAAACAAATCGACATCGCTCGGCGTCATCTGGTTGCGCAAATTGTAGCCGGTCATGGTGTGGAAGCGGCCATGCGCGATCGGTCCGTTGGGCTCGTCGAACTCCATGTCCTCGACCAGATCGAACGGATAGGAACGGAAGAATTCCGACCAGTAGGAATGCGTCACCGCGCCGGTCTTGCCGCCGGCCTTGCTGACCTCGGAGAAAATATCCGGCTTGTTGACGAGAAAACGGTTCTCGTTGGATAGGATGCCGTGCTCCTGCGGCGAAACCCCGGTGTGGATCGAGGCATAGCAGCAGGCCGAGGTCGACGGCAGCACCGAGCGCATCTTCCACACCTGCGCCTCGCCCGATTGCACCCAGCCTTCGAGATTGCCCATCAGCCGGCGCCAGTTCCGGTAGGGCACGCCATCGAGAATGATGAG
The DNA here is from genome assembly GCF_040320535.1 of Mesorhizobium sp. M0676. Classification (NCBI taxonomy): domain Bacteria; kingdom Pseudomonadati; phylum Pseudomonadota; class Alphaproteobacteria; order Hyphomicrobiales; family Phyllobacteriaceae; genus Mesorhizobium; species Mesorhizobium sp. M0676. The sequence goes on along the minus strand of NZ_JAMYPU010000009.1, from coordinate 229,884 downwards.
CAGCAGTTTGGTCTTGAGCGCCATGGGCGGCTCCGGAAAGCTTTTGCCGTTGAAAGAAGTTTTCGCGACAAAGGCCGCGAATTCCCTACTAATTCCCCGCGCTCGCCATGCGCCGTCCCTTGATCGCCTTTTCCAGCCAGCCGATCTCCATCTCGGGAACGGACGACAGCAGCAGGTCGGTATAGGCGTCGAAGGGCGGCGTCAGCACCTTGCTCTTGGCGCCGTAGCGCACCACCTCGCCGCGGTACATCACCGCGATCGAATCGGCGATCGACTTCACCGTCGCCAGATCGTGGGTGATGAAGAGGTAGGCGACCTTCTCGTGCTGCTGCAGGTTGAGCAGCAGCTTGAGAATGCCGTTGGCCACCAGCGGATCGAGCGCCGATGTCACCTCGTCGCAGATGATCAGCTTGGGCTTGGCGGCGAGCGAGCGGGCGATACAGACGCGCTGTTTCTGGCCGCCGGAGAGTTCGGCCGGATAGCGGTCGAGAAAGCCCTTGCCCATCTCTATCTCATCGAGCAGTTCGGCGACGCGTTTGTCGCGCTCGCGGCCGCGAATGCCGAAATAGAACTCCAGCGGCCGGCCGATAATGGTGCCGACGGTCTGGCGCGGGTTCATCGCCACGTCGGCCATCTGGTAGATCATCTGCAACTGGCGCAGATCCTCCTTCGGCCGGTCGGCAAGCCTGTTGGCGAGCGGCCTGCCGTCGAAGGTGACGGTGCCTTCTTCCGGCGGCAACAGCCCGGTGATGGCGCGCGCCAGCGTCGACTTGCCGGAGCCGGATTCACCGACGACGGCCAGCGTCTGTCCTGGATAGATGTCGACCGAGACGTTCTTCAGCACCTTGACGTGGCTGCCGCCGTAAGCGGCGGTGACGTTCTTGACCGACAGGAACGGCGCGGCGCCGGGCTTCTGCTCGGCATGCTCGATCTCATGCACCGAGACCAGCGCATTGGTGTATTCCTGGCGCGGCTCCTTGATGATCTGGCGAGTGCCGCCCCATTCGACCAGCCTGCCATGGCGCAGCACCATGATCTCGTCCGAGACCTGGGCGACGACGGCAAGATCGTGGGTAATGTAGAGCGCCGCGACATGGGTGTCGCGGATGGCGTCCTTGATCGCCGCCAGCACGTCGATCTGCGTCGTCACGTCGAGCGCCGTGGTCGGCTCGTCGAAGACGATCAGGTCAGGTTCCGAACACAGCGCCATAGCCGTCATCACGCGCTGCAACTGGCCGCCTGAGACCTGGTGCGGGAAGCGTTCGCCGATAATTTCGGGGTTTGGCAGGCTGAGCTTCTTGAACAACGCCACGGCACGTTTCTCGGCCTCGGCGCGTGTCGCCGTGCCATGCAGCAGCGTTGCTTCCACCACCTGGTCCATCAGCTTGTGCGCCGGGTTGAAGGCGGCGGCCGCCGACTGCGCGACATAGCAGACCTCGCGGCCGCGCAATTTGCGGAAACCTTCCTTGCCGCCCTTGAGGATATCGCGGCCGTTGAGCAGCACCTCTCCGCCGGTGATGCGCACGCCGCCACGGCCATAGCCCATCGACGACAGGCCGATGGTCGACTTGCCGGCGCCGGACTCGCCGATCAGGCCGAGCACCTTGCCCTTTTCCAGCGTCAGCGAGACATCGTGGACCAAAACGATGTTCTTCGGCGCTTCGCCGGGCGGAAACACTGTCGCTTCGATGCGCAGATTGCGGATATCGAGCAGCAGGCCGGGCTTTGCTTTTGTGTCAGCCATCACCCGCGTCCTCCCTTCAGGCTTGTCGTGCGGTTGAGCACCCAGTCAGCGACCAGATTGACCGAAATCGCCAGTGCCGCGATCGCCGCGGCGGGGATGAGTGCCGCCCCGATACCGAAGACGATGCCGTCCTTGTTTTCCTTGACCATGCCGCCCCAGTCGGCATCCGGCGGTTGCACGCCAAGGCCGAGAAAGGACAGCGTCGACAAGAACAGCACCGCGTAGATGAAGCGCAGGCCAAGTTCCGAGACCAGCGGCGACAGCGCGTTGGGCAGGATCTCGCGGAAGATGATCCAGCCGCTGCCTTCGCCCCGCAGCTTGGCGGCCTCGACATAATCCATGACGTTGATGTCGACGGCCACCGCGCGCGACAGCCGGTAGACGCGGGTCGAGTCGAGGACGCCCATCACCAGGATCAGCGTCACCAGATTGGTCGGCAGCACCGAAAGCACGACGAGCGCCATGATCAGGGTCGGGATCGACATCAGCAGATCGACAAGGCGCGACAGAAGCGTGTCGAACCAGCCGCCGAACACCGCCGCCGAAAAGCCGAGGATGGCGCCGAGCGAGAATGACAGGGCGGTGGCCAGCACCGCAATGAACAGCGTGATGCGAGCGCCGTAGATCATGCGCGACAGAAGATCGCGACCGAGATTGTCGGTGCCCAGCAAATGTGCCGCCGTCATCGGTTCCCAGACATCGCCGACGATTTCGGCATTGCCGTACGGTGCGATCAACGGTGCGAAAACTGCCGCCAGCACGAACATAGCCGTCAGCACGATGCCGATCAGCGCGGGGATGGGGATGCGTTTGATGTCGAGCATGCCCGCCGCCTATTTCGGATGTCTGAGGCGCGGATTGGCGACAATCGCCCCGATGTCCGCAATGATGTTCAGGCTGATATAGACGGCGGCGAAGACCAGGCCGACCGCCTGCACCACCGGCACGTCGCGCTTGGTGACGTGGTCGACCAGATATTGTCCCATGCCGGGATAGACGAAGATCACCTCGACCACGACGACGCCGACGATGAGGTAGGCGAGGTTGAGCATGACGACGTTGATGATCGGCGCTATGGCATTGGGGAAAGCATGCTTGCGGATGACGTTGAAGGCCGACAGGCCTTTCAGTTCTGCCGTCTCGACATAGGCCGACTGCATGACGTTGAGGATGGCCGCGCGGGTCATGCGCATCATATGCGCCAGCACAACCAGCGTCAGCGCGGTGGCCGGCAACGCGATCGCCTGCATGCGCTCACCGAACGGCATGCCGTCATAGACCGTGGAAATGGCCGGGAACCATTGATACTTCACGGCAAAGAAATAGACGAGCACATAGCCGATGAAGAATTCCGGGAAAGATGTCGAGGCGAGCGCCAGGCCGGAGATCAGCTTGTCGACCCAGCCATTGCGGTAACGCACGGCGATCAGGCCGAGGATGATGGCCAGCGGCACGGCCACGATCGCAGCCCAGAAGGCGAGGAACAGCGTGTTCCACAGCCGCCCCTTGATCGATGTGGCAATATCCTGGCCGCTCGACATCGCCGTGCCAAGATCGCCGGTGAGCACACCGCCTAGCCAATGGAAATACCTGATGTAAGCCGGCTGATTCAGGCCGAGCTGCTCGCGCAGATTGGCGAGCGATTCCGGCGTCGCCGACTGTCCGAGAATGGCTTGCGCGACGTCGCCGGGCAGGATCTGGGTGCCGGCGAAGATCAGGACCGAAACGGCCAGCAAGAGGACGATGCCCAGCGCAACGCGCTGGGCCACAAGTTTCACGACGGGTGAGGACATATCCGCAAAGCCGGGCTCAGGCTTCGAGCCAGCACTTCGCCAGCGCGTAGCCGTTCATCAGCTCCTGATGCGGATCGTCTACCCAGCCGCCGACCTTGGCGCCTGTCGCATCGATGAACTGATTGAACATCGGCAGGATCAGGCCGCCCTCGTCGCGCACCAGCACGGCCATGTCGTGGTACATCTGCTTGCGCTTGGTCTCGTCGAGTTCGGCGCGTGCGGCCAGCACCAGCTTGTCGAAGTCCGGACGCTTGAAACGGGTGTCGTTCCAGTCGGCGGTCGACAGATAGGCGGTCGAGTACATCTGGTCCTGGGTCGAGCGGCCGCCCCAATAGGAGGCGCAGAAGGGCTGCTTGTTCCAGACCTCGTTCCAGTAGCCGTCGCCGGGCTCGCGCTTGAGCTCGATCTTGATGCCGGCCTTGGCCGCGCTCTGCTGGAAGAGCTGCGAGGCGTCGACCGCGCCCGGGAAGGCGACGTCGGAGGTGCGCAGCAGCACGGTGCCGTCATGGCCCGACTTCTTGTAGTGGAACTTGGCCTTGTCGGGATCATATTTGCGCTGCTCGATCTCGGAAAACAGCGGATAGGACGAATTGATCGGGAAGTCGTTGCCGAGCGAGCCGTAGCCGCGCAGCACCTTGTTCAGCATCTCTTCGCGGTCGATCGCGAGCTTCAGCGCCATGCGCAGGTCGCTGTTGTCGAAGGGCGCGGTGTTGCAATGCATGATGAAGACGTAGTGGCCGGGGCCGGCATGGTTGCGGATGGTGACGCCCGGTACGCGCTTGATGAGGTCGACGATTTTCGGCTCGACGCGGTTGATCATGTTGACCTGGCCGCCCTGCAGGGCCGCCGTGCGCGCGGTCGCGTCGTTGATGACGATGATCTCGATCTGGTCGGCATGGCCCATCTTGTCGGCCTGCCAGTAATTGGCGAAGCGCTCGCCGCCATGGCGCACGCCGGGCTCGTTGGTAGTGACCTTGTAGGGTCCTGCCGAGATGCCGGCATCCGCCTTGTCCTTGCCGCCGTTGGGCTGGACGATGAGGTGGTAGTCGCTGAGGAGATAGGGAAGGTCGGCGTTGGCCTCCTTCAGCGTCAGGACGACTTCCTTGCCACTGGCCTTGATGCTGTCGATGCCTTTCATGTAGCCCAGCGCGCCGGACTTCGATTTTTCATCGGAATGGCGCTCGAGGGTTGCCGCCACATCCTCAGCGGTCACCGTCTTGCCGTTGTGGAATTCGACGCCGTCGCGGATTTTCAGCGTCCACACCTTGGCGTCGTCCGACGAGCCGATCTCTTCGGCGATGCGGTTCTCGAGTTTGCCTTCCGGGGACAGCTCGACGATCAGCTCGCCCCACATCTTGCCAAAAGCGAACGGCACTTGCGTCATGAACAAAGCCGGGTCCAGGCTGTTCGTGGATTCGCCGCCGACGAGGCCGGCCTTCAGCGTGCCGCCCTTGACCGGGCCTTCCGCGCGAGCCGCACTGGAAAGCAGCATATTGGCGAAGGGCGCTGTGACGCCGAGTGCTGCGGCGCGGCCGAGGAAATCACGACGGCTCAGCTTGCCGGACGCAACGCGCCGGCTCAGATATTCGAGTTCGTTGGACATTTGAGTTCCTCACTCTGTTGGTTCGACCTTATGGTCGTTTTTTGCTTGTTGTTACCAAAGGGATATTGACCGGAAGGCAAAGCCGTAAGCAAGACGGAATGCGACATGCCGTGGCGTAAATCGTGCGTCGCAACTGGACCAGTCGGGTCGACGCTCAGAGCAGGTCGCGCGGGATCGTCTCTTCGAAATCGCGTTCGAAAACCAGCGTTTCGCCCTCATAGGCTTCGATTCTGGCGCTGACGATGAAGTTTTGCGCATCGCAGCGCATTTCAGCCGACGTCTCGGTGCGCACCGACCATCCGTTTCGCGACAAGGTCTGCGTCCAGTGCGTGCGGCCCGAGGCAGACAGCGGGTCGTCGGGGTGGATCGTCCAGCTCTCGCGGGCAATGCTGCCATTGGCCAGTCCATGCGCGAGATCGCGCACTTCTCCGAAATCATCCGTGATCGACAGCGTGACGATGCCGGTCTTCTCATCGCGATCGACGTGACGCTCGGAATTCGCTGCACGAACTGTCGCGGTTGCCCAGGGTGTTGCGCCTTCGGGAGACTGGAACGAGGTCTCGTCGGCTTTTGCGAGCGGGCGCAGCGGCAGCCTCAGCGTCGCCGCTGAAAGGTCGAGCCGCACCGGCTCCGGCGACGGCCAGATCATCGGCCAGTAAGCATTGGAAACCGCGATGCGCAGGCGGTGTCCGGCCGGCACGCGGTAGGCGCACTGGTCGAGAATAACGCGCGCCGAAACCGTTTCGCCCGGCACCAGCGCTTGCGGCTGTTCGTGCGAAGAACGATGCGTCAGGTTGAGCACGCCGTAGGAGATCAGTTCCGAGGCGCCGTCGGGGTGCACGTCGCACAGTCGAACCGCGATGTTCGCCTGCGGGCGATCGGACGACACCCGGATGAGAAGCTCCGGCGCGCCGACGATGTCGAGTGTCTCGGCAAGCACAGGCTGATCGAAGCAGACGGACAGCGCATCGTCCGGGCGCTGGTCGCCCGGCAGTTCCGGGCCAAAGGTGAAGGGAAAATATTCGCCGCCGGCGAGCCCGCAGCTTTGCGGGGTCGCCACGATCGCCGGCCTGACGCCGTCAGCAATGAGTTCGATCGCCCCGACCTTGATGTTGGGAGACGGCCATTCCTGTTCGGCCACCCAACGGCCCGGCCGCTCCGGGTGCCAGCGCGCCGGCCGCACACTGTCCATGACATAGGCGCGGTAGTCCGGGTCGGCCTCGACGCCGGTGTCGACGCCCTTCAACCAGCTGTCCCACCAGCGCAACGCCTCCTGCAGGAAGCCGATGGCGGGTTTGGGTTCGGCATAATGCGGGTATTTGTGGATCCATGGCCCGACAATGCCCTTCACCGGCGCCTGGATGTTGGTGACCAGATGCGAAATCGTGTTGCGGTAGCCGTCATGCCAGCCGCCGATCGACAGCACGGCGGCTTTGACCGCGGAGAAATCCTCGCAGATCGAACCGCGTTTCCAATAGGCGTCGCGATGCTGATGGCTGAGCCAGAGCGGCAGAAGGAAAGACTGGTTCTCCAGCCGCGTCAGCCAGAGGTCGCGCCAGCGGTTGTCGCCCGCAATCAGCGGATCCGGCGGTCGCGACGAATAGGACAACATGGTCGAGGCCCAGCCGAAATTTTCCGTCAAAAGGCAGCCGCCCTTGTAGTGGATGTCATCGGCGTAGCGGTCGACGGTCGAGCACAGGCTGATCACCGCCTTCAGCGCCGGCGGCTGCTTGGCCGCCACCTGCAGGCAGTTGAAGCCACCCCAGGAAATGCCCATCATGCCGACACTGCCGTTGCACCAGGGCTGTGCTGCCGCCCAGGCAATCACATCGCAGGCGTCCTGCAATTCCTGCTCGGAATATTCGTCGTCCATCAGACCTTCGGAATCGCCATTGCCGCGCATGTCGACGCGGATCGAGGCGTAGCCGTGGCCGGCAAAATAGGGATGCGTCAGCTGATCGCGAAAGATGGTGCCGTCGCGCTTGCGGTAGGGCAGGTGCTCGAGGATCGCCGGCACCGGATCGCTGCTGGCGTCCTCCGGCATCCAAACCCGCGCCGACAGCCGGCAACCATCCGGCATGACGATGCCCATATCGGGGAATTCGACGACCTTGCGGGGAAATTCGGTGATGGTTTTCATGCGATGCTCCAGGATGTCAGTGACGCATGGAGCGGGCATGTCATGAAGTCAAACGGGCGACGGCCGGTGTCGCCGCGACGACGCCACGATATGTAGCCCGATTGTTTTGCCCTGATGTTGCAGGATTATATAATTAATGTATTACATTTATTAACTGAACCCAACGTGATGAGGATTTCGCCTGAAAATCGTTTGGGATGAGCCAAAGCGCGTGACGAACCTGGACAGCCGGGGTCTCGATTTTGCCGAACTCGATATTGAGTTTTTTTTGCGACTTCAACCGTCCTTCCAGCCAAGGCCGACCGGTTCAAGGCGATTGGCGAATTCGGAGAGATCATCCTGGCCGTGATTTTCAAGCCGCTTGGTTCGGAGGCGATTTCGGTGATCTCGATGCGCCGTGCCAGCCGAAAGGAAAGGTCAGTATATGAACAATCCTAAATCGCGTGTTCGACCGCTTACCGATGCGGAGGAAGGGGAAATTCAAAGACAAATTGTTGATGATCCCGACGATGCGGAGACGACAGACGAACAGTTGGCGCAAGCCAGGCCTTTCGCGGAAGTGTTTCCAGAACTTTTCGAGAGCATAAGGCGTGCTCGTGGCCGGCCAGCCGTGGAGAAGCCTAAGCAAGTCGTGTCCATCCGTCTGGATCAGGATGTCATCAGTAAATTCAAGGCGACCGGCAAGGGCTGGCAGGCCAGGATCAACGAGGTGCTGAAAAACGCGAAGGTAGGCTAGGCAATCCGCGTCAGTTCAGCGGAATGTCGTTTTCGGCCTTGCGCGCCTGATAAGCGCCGGACAGTTCGTCGTAGCGGGCGGAAATATTGCCGATCCTTGCCTCAAGCCGGCCGCGCTCGGCCTCGGGCAGCGCCCGCACCAGCCTGCGAATGGAAAAACTCTTCCAATAAGCGTTCTCGGCATTGTAACCGCCGGGATCAAGAGTGAAGACCTCTTTCAGGATTTTCAGATCGTGCGGGATCGCAAAGCTGTCGCGTGAATCCTCGTGGCTGAAGAGGTAGTAGAAATTGTCGAAGCCGGTCCAGGTGATCGCCGACAGGCAGAGCGAGCAGGGCTCATGCGTGGCGATGAAGATGGCGTCCTTGGTGTCGACGCGCTCGGCTTTCGGCATTTCATAGAAACGCTTCAGGCAGTGCACCTCGCCATGCCAGAGCGGATTTTCCATCTCGTTGTTGGTTTCGGCCAGCACCAGCGAGCGGTCGCCCTTCCGCAGGATGGCGGCGCCGAACAGCTTGTTCCCATGGGCCACGCCCTCTGCCGTTTTCGGCACGATGTCGTGCTCGATGACATCGAGCAGGCGGTCGATCAGCGATATGTCGGTCATTTCTCAGGTCTCGTTGGGGAGATGGATTTCGTAGGGGTGCGAGAAATGGAACTCTTCGAGGTTGGAGCCGTCACCGCCGCGGTCGACGATGACGAAATCCTGCGCTTCACCGAGTGGTGTCAGCACGCCGTGCCAGAGATTGCGCGGATAGTTGACGCCTTGCCCGGGTGCGGTGATGAAGGCATGCGGCTCGCGCGGACCGTCCTTGCCGTCATGGCAGACGACGACCAGGAAAGGCCGCGGTGACAGCGGGATGAACGCCTGGCTGCCTAAGGGATGGCGCTCGACCATGGTCAGCTTCAGCGGCAGGTCGTAAGGCGTGCCGCGCGCCATCGAGATCAGCACGCAGGCATTCGGTCCCGCGGCTTCAGCGGTGGCGAGATTGTGGTAGCGCTCGGTCTTGCCGCCATTGATCGGGTAGTGATTGCCGCCGCCCATGTCGATGACATCGCCGAAGCCGGCAAAGCTTTCGCGGGTCAGCGGCCGCGCTGTGATGCGGGTCACCGCGCGCGACCGCCAATGCCCGCCCCGCCGAGCTTGGCGTGCCGGTTGACGTCCTTGTAAAGGAGATAGCGGAATTTGCCTGGGCCGCCCGCGTAGCAGGCCTGCGGGCAGAAGGCGCGCAGCCACATGAAGTCGCCGGCCTCGACCTCGACCCAGTCCTGGTTGAGGCGGTAGACCGCCTTGCCTTCCAAGACATAGAGCCCGTGCTCCATGACATGCGTCTCGGCAAACGGGATGACGGCGCCAGGCTCGAGCGTGACGATGGTGACATGCATGTCGTGGCGCATGTCGGCTGGATCGACGAAACGGGTCGTCGCCCAGCGACCCTCGGTGCCGGGCATCGGCGTCGGCGCCACTTGCTGGTCACTGCTGAACAGGACTTCCGGCGCGTCGATGCCGTCGACGGCCTCATAGGCCTTCCTGATCCAGTGGAAGCGTACGGCTTCTCGGCCTTCGTTGCGTACGGTCCAGCCGCTGGCCGGCGGCAGGAAGGCAAAGCCGCCCGATTGAAGCACATGTTTCTTGCCGGCGAACGAAACGGTCAACTCGCCCTCGACCACGAACAGCACGCCCTCGGCGCCGGCGTCCGGCTCCGGCCGTTCGCTGCCGCCGCCAGGCAAAACCTCGACGATGTACTGCGAAAATGTCTCGGCGAAGCCCGACAGCGGCCTGGCGATGATCCAGGCCCTGGTCTCGTCCCAGAACGGCAAGGGGCTGGTGACGATGTCCTGCATCACTCCTTTGGGGATGACGGCATAGGCTTCGGTGAAGACGGCGCGGCCGGTCAAAAGCTCATTTTGGCCGGGATGGCCGCCATGCGGCGCATAGTAGGTTTTCTGGTCAGTCTTGATCATATCCATGGGTCCTGACCCCTCAGTCATTTCATTAGAGCGGGAGCATGTCTTTCAGGCGGAGCAGCGCGATGCGCTCGACCTGTTTGCAGGCGGTATCGAGTTCTACGCCACGGCTGTTGCCGATGCGCGCCTCGAACTCGGCGAGGATCTCCTCCTTGGTCTTGCCCCGCACCGCGATGATGAAGGGAAAGCCGAAGGTGGTGACGTAAGCGGCGTTGAGCTTGGAAAACAGCTCGCGCTCCTTGTCGGTCAGCGCGTCGAGGCCGGCGGAGGCCTGCTCGCGTGTGGATTCCGCAGTGAGGCGTCTCGCTTTGGCCAGTTTGCCAGCGAGATCGGGATGGGCGTTGAGGACGCCGATCCGCTCGGTTTCGCTGGCGGCGCGGAAGACGCGGCAGAGCGCATTGTGCAGGCCGCCGGCGCTGTCATGCGCCGGCCCAAGCTCCAGTTCATAGGCACGTTCGGCGATCCAGGGCGAATGTTCGAACACGCCGCCGAAAGTGTCGACGAAGGTCTCGAACGCCATCTTCGACGGCTTGAGCGCCGCCGGCTGGTAGGGGTGGTTCTCCTGCCAGTGCCTGGCGATATCGATGCGCCGTGCCAGCCAGACCTTGTCGTGCGATCTGACATAGTCGACGAAGCGCTTCAGCGCCGCCACCCGCCCGGGACGTCCGACGAGGCGGCAATGCAGGCCGATATTCATCATCCGCGGCCGGCCCGCTTTGCCCTCGGCATAGAGCGTGTCGAAACTGTCCTTCAAATAGGCGAAGAACTGGTCGCCGGAATTGAATCCCTGTGGCGTGGCGAAACGCATGTCGTTGGCATCGAGCGTGTAGGGGATGACGAGTTGCGCGCCGCCGCTGTGCTCGAACCAGTAGGGCAGTTCGTCGTCATAAGTGTCCGACACATAGTCGAAGCCGCCCTCTTCGGCCACCAACCGCACCGTATTGACCGAGGTGCGGCCGGTGTACCAGCCGGTCGGCCGTTGGCCTGTCACCTCGTAGTGCAGCTTGATCGCCGCTTCGAGGTCGCGGCGCTCGTCCTCGGCGCTGTGGTCGCGGTAGTCGATCCATTTCAGCCCGTGCGAGGCCATTTCCCAGCCGGCCTCCTGCATCGCCGCCACCTGGTCGGGCGACCGGGCTAATGCTGAGGCGACCCCGTAGCAGGTCACCGGCACTTGCGCCTCGCTGAACAGGCGCAGCAGCCGCCAGAAGCCTGCCCGCGCGCCATATTCGTAGATCGATTCCATGTTCCAGTGGCGCTGGCCGACCCAGGGCGCGGCGCCGACGATTTCCGACAGAAAGGCTTCCGAGGCCTTGTCGCCGTGCAGCACGCAGTTCTCGCCGCCTTCCTCGTAGTTGACGACGAATTGGACGGCCACATGCGCACCGCCCGGCCATTTCGGATCCGGCGGATTGGCTCCGTAGCCGCGCATGTCTCTAGAGTAACGCATTGCCCCTCCCCGCCGGACGCTGCCGGAGTTGTGATCAGGATAGTCGAAAGGGTTGCTCGCGCATTCCCCCGAAATTTTTGAAAGTGTTTTTGTGCCACTCCGCTCGACCGGGACTTATGCATCGCCTTTAATTGGCGCACAATTCACTGCTTTGTTCGGCTGTATCGGAAATGGGAGGCGCCAGTGGCAGAAACGTCGAGAGCCGATGGCGGACGTCTGACGACGCATGTGCTCGACACCGCGACCGGCAAGCCGGCGGCGGGCCTGTCGATCGCGCTTTATCATCTTGAGAGCGACGCGCGGATACATTTGAAGACCATCGTCACAAATGCCGACGGCCGCTGCGATGCGCCGCTGCTGGCAGGAGCGGAATTCCGCCTCGGCGAATACGAACTGGTGTTCGCCGCCGGTGACTATCTACGCGGCCAGGGCACCAAACTGCCGGAACCGGCCTTCCTCGACAGTGTGCCGATCCGCTTCGGCATGGCGGAATCCGTGCATTATCACGTGCCGTTGCTTATCTCTCCTTATGGCTACTCGACCTACAGGGGGAGCTGACGCATGGCCAAGATCACAATACGCAACGAGATCCGCTTCATCCTCAATGGCAGGGATGTCGCGCTGTCGTCGGTGGCGCCTGACGCGACCTTGCTCGACTGGCTGCGGCTCGACCGCTCGCTGCGCGGCACCAAGGAAGGCTGCGCCGAGGGCGATTGCGGCGCCTGCACGGTTCTGGTCGGAAAATTGTCCGCCGGCAAGCTGGTTTATGAAAGCGTCAACGCCTGCATCCGTTTCCTCGGTTCGCTCGACGGCACCCATGTCGTCACCGTCGAGCATCTGCGCGGCGCGCCTGGCCAATTGCATCCGGTGCAGCAGGCGATGGTCGATTTCCACGCTTCGCAATGCGGCTTCTGCACGCCGGGCTTCGTCATGTCGCTCTACGGCTTGTGGATGAAGTCGCCGGACCCGTCGAATGCGGCGATCGAGAAGGCCTTGCAAGGCAATCTTTGCCGCTGCACCGGCTATGAGGCAATCATGCGCGCCGCGCGTGCCATCTCCAGCTACGGCAAGGCGGCGAAGGATCCGCTGGCGGCCGAGCGCAAGGCGATCACCGCCAGGCTCGAGGCTATGCATGACGGTGCCCGCGTCGAAATCGGCGTCGGCAAGCTGAGGTTGGTCGTCCCGGCCAACGCCGATGATTTCGCCGCTGTACTGGATAAGGAACCCGACGCCACTGTTGTCGCCGGCTCGACCGACGTCGGCCTGTGGGTCACCAAGCACATGCGCGACATCTCACCGGTAGTCTTCATCGGCAATCTCGAGGGGCTGTGCGCGATCTCCGAAGACAATGACGTCATCACCATCGACGCCGGCGTTACCTACACCGACGCCTTCGCGACACTGGCCAAGCGCATCCCCGCGCTCGGGCCATTGTTCGACCGCATCGGCGGCGAACAGGTACGAAACATGGGCACCATCGGCGGCAACATCGCCAATGGCTCGCCGATCGGCGACACGCCGCCGCCCCTGATCGCGCTTGGTGCGCAACTGACGCTGCGCCGCGGCAAGAAGCGGCGCACCATCGCGCTCGAGGATTTCTTCATCGCCTATGGCAAGCAGGACCGGCAGCCAGGCGAATTCGTCGAGGCCGTGCACGTTCCCGTGCCGGCCAAGGGCACGAAGTTTGCCGTCTACAAGATCACCAAGCGCCGCGACGAGGACATCACCGCAGCCCTTGGCGCCTTTTTCCTCGACTTGGCCAAGGACGGAACCGTGGCCGATATATGCATCGCCTATGGCGGCATGGCGGCCACCCCGAAGCGGGCTTTCGGTGTCGAAAAAGCGCTGCTCGGCAAGCCGTGGACGGAGACAACGGTGGAAGCGGCCATGGCTGAATATGCCGGCGATTTCACCCCGCTGACCGATATGCGGGCATCGGCCGAATACCGGGCGCTGGCGGCCAGGAACCTGCTGCTGCGCTTTTTTGCCGAAACCAGCGGCAGCAAGGCGCCGTTCCAGGTGTCACGCAACGAGGCGGCCTGATGAACAAGCACGCCTCTCCAGATCTCAAGGCGCAGAAGATTTCCGGTGGCGTCGCCGCCGACCAGCGCCACGATTCCGCGCACAAGCATGTCAGCGGCAGCGCGGTCTATATCGACGATATGCCGGAACCGGCGGGCATGCTGCATGGCTGCCTCGGCCTGTCCACGGCGACGCATGCGACGATCAGCAAAATGGATCTGTCGGCGGTGCGCGCGGCGCCGGGCGTCGTCGACGTGCTGACGGCCAAGAACGTTCCGGGCGAAAATGACATCTCGCCGACCGGCCGCCACGACGAGCCGGTGCTGGCCGACGACAAGGTGCAGTTTTATGGTCAGCCGATCTTCTGCGTTATTGCCAAGACGCGCGAACAGGCGCGCCGCGCCACCCGGCTGGCCAAGGTCGAATACAGTCCATTGCCTTTCGTCACCGACATTGGCAGCCTCGACCCCCGCAAGGACAAGCTGGTCACGCCGCCACTGACCTTGAAGCGCGGCGATGCCGCCGCCGCGATCAAGGCGGCGCCGCGCCGGCTGAAGGGCAAGATGCGCATTGGCGGCCAGGAGCATTTCTATCTGGAAGGCCATATCGCCGTGGCCATTCCCGGCGAGGACCAGGACGTCACCATCTATTCCTCGACCCAGCATCCGAGCGAAGTGCAGCATATGGTCAGCCATGCGCTGGGCGTGCCGAGCAATGCCATCACGGTGGAAATCCGCCGTATGGGCGGTGGCTTCGGCGGGAAGGAGACGCAAGGCAACCAGTTTGCGGCATTGGCGGCGATCGCCGCCAAGAAACACCATCGCGCGGTCAAGATCCGGCCCGACCGTGACGACGACATGATTGCCACCGGCAAGCGCCATGACTTCCTCGTCGACTACGAAGTAGGTTTCGACGACGACGGCAACATTCTTGGCGTCGACTTCATGTTCGCGGCGCGTTGCGGCTTTTCATCGGACCTGTCCGGCCCGGTCACCGACCGCGCGCTGTTCCACTGCGACAACACCTATTTCTGGCCGGCGGTGCATGCGCAGTCGGCGCCGCTTTACACCAACACCGTGTCGAACACGGCGTTTCGCGGCTTCGGCGGCCCGCAAGGCATGGTCGGCGCCGAACGCGTCATCGACGAGGTTGCCTTTGCCGTCGGCAAGGACCCGCTCGAAATCCGCAAGCAGAATTTTTATGGCACCAGTGGTGATAAAGACGGGGGCCGCAACGTCACCCCGTATCACCAGACGGTCGAGGACAACATCATTCACCGCATCGTCGCCGAGCTGGAGGCGAGCGCCGACTATGCGGGGCGCCGCCGCATCATCCAGGCCTTCAACGCCAACAGCCGCTTCATCAAGCGCGGCCTGGCGCTGACGCCGGTCAAATTCGGCATCTCTTTCACGGCCACCCACTACAACCAGGCCGGCGCGCTGGTGCATGTCTATACCGACGGTTCGGTGCATCTGAATCACGGCGGCACCGAGATGGGGCAAGGCCTCTACGTCAAGGTGGCGCAGGTGGTGGCGGAAGAGTTCCAGATCGACCTCGACCAGGTCAAGATCACCGCGACGACCACCGGCAAGGTGCCCAACACTTCGGCCACCGCGGCGTCGTCCGGCACCGACCTCAACGGCATGGCGGCGCAGAACGGCGCCCGCCAGATCAAGGAACGGCTGACCGACTTCGCCGCCGAAAAATACCAGGTGCCGCGCGAGCAGGTGCTTTTCCTGCCCAACCGGGTGCGCATCGGCAACCAGGAGATCGCCTTCACCGACCTTGTCAAGCAGGCCTATATGGCCCGCATCCAACTGTCGGCGGCGGGTTTTTACAAGACGCCGAAAATCCACTGGAACCGTGACAAGGGCGAGGGCCGTCCGTTCTATTATTTCGCCTATGGCGCCTCGTGCTCGGAAGTCTCGGTCGACACGCTGACCGGCGAATATGTCGTCGAGCGCACCGACATATTGCATGAAACCGGCCGCTCGCTGAACCGCGCCATCGATCTCGGCCAGATCGAGGGCGGCTTCATCCAGGGCATGGGATGGCTGACGACGGAGGAGCTGTGGTGGGACGACAAGGGCCGGCTGCGCACGCATGCGCCGTCGACCTATAAGATCCCGCTCGCGTCCGACCGGCCGAAGATATTCAACGTCACGCTGGCCGACTGGCCGGAGGCCAACGAGCCGACGGTGCACCGTTCCAAGGCGGTCGGCGAACCGCCCTTCCCGCTCGGCATGTCTGTGCTGCATGCGCTGTCGGACGCGGTGGCAAGTGTGGCCGATCATAAGGCCTGTCCGCGTCTCGACGCTCCTGCAACACCAGAAAGGGTGCTGATGGCGATCCAACGGCTGAAGGGTGAAGCCAAGAATAGCGCCTGACTCTGACCTGGATTCTGGCAAAACGTGCAATTCAGACTGAAAAACCCTATATTTCCCGTACGGGAATGCGAAATATGAAGTCGAAAGTGCAAAGCCTCAGAGCTTTTCTCGCCAGCGCCGACCGGTTTGCCTTGGTCGAAGTGGCCAGTACCAAGGGCTCGACCCCCCGCGAGAAGGGCGCCTTCATGCTCGTCTCGCAGGCGGCGACTTTTGGCACGATCGGCGGCGGTCAGCTCGAGTACATGGCGATCGACAAGGCGAGGCAGATGGTGGGGTCTTCACCCTCCCCCTTGTGGGGAGGGTCGGGGGGGGGCGCCCCGCCGCGGGGGGGGGGGGGGGGCGGCCCCCCCCCCCCCCCCCGGGCGGGGGGGGCGGGTGCGGACGATCGTGCCAAGCCACCCCGTTTCGCTGACGCCGCCACACGGCGTCCGCTCACCGACCCTCCCCCCAAGGGGGAGGGTAAAGAAGCCCGCATCGGCTTCGACGAAGTCTGCGCCACGCTTGACGTGCCGCTAGGCCCCGAGATCGGCCAGTGCTGCGGCGGGCGCGTCGAAGTCTTGATCCGTGTCGTCGATGCCGCGCTTACTGCCGAGCTGATCGCGGCCGCAGAAGCCGAGGAAGCCCACCTGCCGCATGTCTATATCTTCGGCGGCGGCCATGTCGGCCGGGCGCTGGCCTCGACTGTTGCACTTCTTCCCGTGCGTGGTGTCGTCATCGAGACGCGGGCCGAAGCGCTGGAAGGCATGCCGGAAACCGTCGAGACGCGGCTGACGCCGATGCCCGAGGCCGAGGTGCGAAACGCCCCCGCCGGCACCGCCTTCGCCATCCTCACCCACGACCATGCGCTGGATTTCCTCATCGTCGCCGAAGCGCTGAAGCGCGACGACGCGGCCTATGTCGGCATGATCGGCTCGAAAACCAAGAGAGCGACGTTCAGGAACTGGTTCCTGAAATCGGCTGAGGGCACGGAGGCTGAGTTCGCCCGCCTCGTCTCGCCGATCGGCGGCGATGCGGTCAAGGACAAGCGCCCACCGGTCATAGCTGCGCTGGCCGCGGCCGAGATCATGACGGCGCTGGTCGTTCACAACACCGCGCCGAATGCCGACCATCAAGTCCAGCATAAGATGATGGCCGGCTAAGCTTCGGCGCGGCTAAGCAGGCCGCTTCAGGCCGAGATGATCTCGCAAGGTGCTGCCTTCGTATTCCCGACGGAACAGTCCGCGCCGCTGCAGTTCCGGCACCACCAGCGTGGCAAAGGCATCGAGCTCGCCGGGGAAGTATGACGGCATGACGTTGAAGCCGTCCGCGCCGCCGCCCTCGAACCGCGCCTGCAATTCGTCAGCGATCTGCGCCGGCGTGCCGACGATACGCCAATGGCCACGTGCGCCGGCGAAATGGCGGGCAAGCTGGCGGATCGACAGGCCGTTGCGGCGCGATTGTTCGATGACCAGCGCCTGGCGGCTTTTCATTCCCTCGGTCTCCGGCAGCTCGGGCATCGGTCCGTCGATCGGATAGCTCCCGAGATCGGAGATGCTGAGATAGCTGGACAGCAGCGCCACGCCGACATCGTCGGGGATCAGCGCCTGCAATTCCTCCTGTTTCTCCCGCGCTTCGGCCTCGGTTTCCGCCACCACGGGGGAGACGCCCGGCATGATCTTGATGTCGTCGGGCTGACGCCCATAGGCAGCCATACGGCCCTTGAGGTCGTCGTAAAAGCCCTTGGCTTCCTCGAGGGTCTGCGCCGCCGTGAACACGACGTCGGCGGTGCGGGCGGCAAGGTCGCGGCCGACATCCGAGGCGCCGGCCTGCACCATCACCGGCGCGCCCTGCGGCGAGCGCGGCAGGTCGAGCGGGTCGCGCATCGAAAAGCTCTGGCCGTTGTGACCGTGAAAGCCACTGCCTTGCCAAAGTCCTGATACCACCTCGGCGAATTCGCGCGCCCGCTCGTAGCGGTCGGCATGGGGTTTCAGGCCCATCGCGCCGAAATTGGCGGCTTCGATGGGGCTGGCCGACGTCACCAGGTTCCAGCCAGCCCGGCCACCACTCAGATGATCGAGCGACAGAAAGGTGCGCGCCAGACCGTAGGGCTCGTTGTAGCTGGTCGACGCCGTCGAAACGAGGCCGATGCCGCTGGTCTGCACGGCGAGCGCGGACAGCAGGCTGATCGGCTCGAAGCCGATCGAGCGTGAGGTCTGGCTGGCGATGCCGACATTGGCTTCGCGCAGACCGGCGGCGTCCTCGCAGAACACCATGTCGAACTTCGCCGCTTCCGCCGTGCGCGCCAGCTGGATGTAATGATCGATGTCGATGCCTGCAGTAACATGCGCCTTGGGGTGACGCCAGGCGGCGATGTGGTGGCCCGTCGCCCACAGGAAGGCGCCAAGCTTCATCTGGCGGGTCATTGCGCTCCTCCGGCAAGTCTGAGATGAGAGCGCAAGGTGGTGCCGGGATAATCCGGGCGGACGAGGCCGCGGCGCTGCAATTCCGGCAGCACGCGGCCGATGAAACCGTCAATCGCCGCAGGCGGTATTGCGATGTTGAACCCGTCGCAGCTTTGCGAGCTGAACCATGTTTCGAGCGCGTTGGCAGCGACATCTGCGCCAACGTTCAGCAGCAGCTTGACCGCACCCGGATCGCGTCCGCAGGCCACAACGCGGCGCTTGAGATCGTCATGGCGCGCCTTGGGGTCCTTTGTGGGTCTGTCCAGCAGGACGACATCGGCGGTGCGGGCGGCGATATCCAGGTCGGCCTCGGACAGGCCGGACAGCACCAGCACCGGCGTATCCTGCGGCGAGCGCGCGACGTTCAGCGGCCCGCGCACGGAGAAAAATTCGCCTTTGTGGTCGAGCAGGTGCATTTTTTCGGGATCGTGGAAGCGGCCGCCGATCTTGTCGAACAGCAGCGCGTCGGCATCCCAGCCCTGCCACAGGCGCTGAACGATGCCGATGTATTCCTGCGTGCGGCGGCGGAACACATCGTCGGAAAATCCATCCGGCCGGCTGAAATTGGCGGCTTCCCCTGGCGCCTGCGCCATGGTGGCGTGCCAGCCGGCGCGGCCATGGCTGATGATGTCGAGCGAAGCAAAACGGCGCGCCAGATTGTACGGCTGGTGAGCGACCGTCGAGGCTGCAGCGACAAGGCCGATCCGACTTGTCATCGTCGCCAGCGCCGCCAGCAAGGTCGTCGCTTCGAAAGAACTCGACCCGGCGCTGTTCGGCGCGGAATCATCGAGGACAATCATGTCCAGCCCCGCCGCTTCCGCTTGCTTGGCTAAGCCGGCCAGGTCGCTAAACCCGAGCGGCTGCCCGCAAGCAATGTTGAGCGAAACGGCAAGATGCATTGTGGCTTGCTGGTCAGTCGGCATGGGACCATCGATCATAGGGCAGCGTATGCGAACCTAAGGTCACCTGCTTGTAAGACAATCCTGGCGACTGGGCCAACAGCCCCTCACTTGCCGGCCAGCAAATCCTTGATCAGCCGCTGGCAACGCTCGGCCATGAAGTCGAGCAGCAGCCGCACCTTTGGATCCTGGAGCTTCTTGTGCGGATAGACGGCGGCGAACTGCACCGGCGTTGGCGGTGTGCTGGCCAGGATGACCTGCAGCCGCCGGTCGCGGATGAAAGGTTCCACTTCGAACCGCGGCTTGTTGATGATGCCGCGGCCCGACAGCGCCCAGCCGGTCAGCACATCGCCATCGTCGGTGTCGTAGGGGCCGTGCACCTCGAATTTCTGCGGGCCGGACGGCGTCTGCAGCGTCCAGACATATTCGCGCGCCCCGGAATAGCGCAGCATCAGGCAGTCGTGCTTCTTGCCGATCAGCTCCTGTGGCTCCACCGGCTCGCCGCGCGCTTCGAGATATTTCGGTGCCGCCACCAGCACGCGTTCACATTCCATGATGCCGCGCATCCGCAGGCTGGAATCCTCGATGATGCCGAGCTTGAAGGCGACGTCGATGCCTTCCTTCATGATGTCGATATTGTGGTCGGAGAGCCTCAGCCGCACCTCGATATCGGGGTATTTGTCGTGGAAATCCGGAATGCCCGACGCCACCAGCCGCCGTCCAAGGCCGAGCGGGGCGGTCACCTTGATGGTGCCGCGCGGCTGGCCGGAAAGAGCCGAGACCGCGGCTTCCGCCTCGGTGATCGCCTCCAGCACCTGCTTGGCGCCGGAGTAGAACACCGTGCCATGCTCCGTCGGCATCAATTGCCGTGTGGTGCGGTTGAACAGCCGCACGCCGAGGTGTTTTTCCAGCTCCTTGATGCGGTTGGAGGCGACCGCCGGCGAAATGCGCATGTCTCGGCCCGCCGCCGAGAGATTGCCAAGCTCGACGACGCGGACGAAGACGGCGATGTTGTCGAGATAGGCCATTCGTGGCTCTTTATGTGGCGGCGTACGTGGTCAGCCTAGTATTTTCCATTTTTTTTTGAAAGTCATCGTACACCTCGCCTCTTTTCGTTTGCGCCCCACACCGTAAAGTCAGCCGATCGGCAGGGACGATTTCACATGATGGATTTCGCGATTTTCTGGGACTGGCTGAGTTTCGCCGTGCGCTGGCTGCACGTCGTCACCGGCATCGCCTGGATCGGCTCGTCCTTCTATTTCGTCGCGCTCGACCTTGGCCTGCGCCAGCGCCCCGGCATGCCGGTCGGCGCATCCGGCGAGGAATGGCAGGTGCATGGTGGCGGCTTCTACCACGTCCAGAAATATCTGGTGGCGCCGGCCGAAATGCCGGAACACCTGACCTGGTTCAAATGGGAATCCTACGCCACCTGGCTGTCCGGCTTCGCCATGCTGTGCGTGGTCTACTATGCCGGCGCCGACCTGTTCCTGATCGACCCCAATGTTCTGTCCATGTCGGTTCCCGTGGGCATCCTGCTGTCGATGGCGACGATCGGCGTCGGCTGGGTTGTCTACGATCTGCTCTGCCGGTCGCCGCTCGGCAAAAGTGACACCGGACTGATGCTGGTGCTCTATGGCGTGCTGGTGTTCATCGCCTGGGGGCTGACGCATCTGTTCACCGGCCGCGCCGCTTTCCTGCATCTCGGTGCCATCACCGCCACGATCATGTCGGCCAATGTCTTCATGGTGATTATTCCAAACCAGAAGATCGTCGTCGCCGACCTGATTGCCGGCCGCAAGCCCGACCCGAAATACGGCAAGATCGCCAAGCAGCGCTCGCTGCACAACAATTACCTGACGCTGCCCGTGCTGTTCCTGATGCTGTCGAACCACTATCCGCTGGCGTTTGCGACGGAGTTCAACTGGGTCATCGCCTCGCTGGTGTTCATCATCGGCGTCTTGATCCGGCACTATTTCAACACCGTGCATAAGCGTGCCGGCAACCCGCACTGGACCTGGATGGCGGCTGCGGTGCTGTTCGTCATCATCATGTGGCTGTCGACAGCGCCGAAAATACTGACCGGCGAGCTCAAGGCATCCGCCGCGGCCGAAGTCTATATCGCCTCGTCGCATTTCCCGGCGGTGCGCGACACCGTGCTTGGCCGCTGCTCGATGTGCCATACGGCCGAGCCGGTCTATGAAGGCATCTACCATGCGCCGAAGGGCGTGATGCTCGACACCGACGCCGGCATTGCCGAGCATGCGCGTGAAATCTATTTGCAGGCCGGGCGCAGCCACGCCATGCCGCCCGCCAACGTCACCCAGATCAGCGACAAGGAACGGGCGCTGCTGGTCGCCTGGTTCGAAGGCGCAGGGAAATAGGGATGACCTCCACACTTCTGCGCGGCCGCACCCTAAGTTTTTTGCGCTGGCCCGAAGCCATCGACGACCATGCCGCCTGGCGCTATGAGGAGGATGGCGGCCTGCTGATCCGCGACGGCCGGATCGTTGCCGTAGGCAGCTACACGGAAGTCGAAAAGCAAGCGGGCGACGGTGCGAAAAAGATCGATCATCGGCCGCATCTGCTGCTGCCCGGCTTCATCGATGCGCATGCGCATTTTCCGCAGATGCAGGTCATTGCCTCCTACGGCGCCGAACTGCTCGACTGGCTGAACACCTACACCTTTCCCGAAGAGACCAAATTCGCCAACGCTCAGCATGGCCGCCGCATCGCCCGGCTGTTCCTGGACGAGATGGTGCGCCACGGCACGACGACGGTCGCCGCCTACTGCTCGGTGCACAAGGCGTCTGCCGAAGCGTTCTTTGCCGAATCGCATGCGCGCGGCATGCTCAACATTGCCGGCAAGGTGATGATGGACCGCAATGCGCCGGCAGGCGTGCTCGACACGCCGCAATCCGGCTATGACGATACGAAGGCGCTGATTGCGGAATGGCACGGCAAGGGCCGCCAGCTTTATGCGATCACGCCGCGCTTCGCCATCACCTCCTCGCCCGAGCAGCTGGAGATGGCCGGCACGCTCTGCCGCGAAAACCCCGACCTGCACATGCAGACGCATCTGTCGGAAAACCACGCCGAAATCGCCTTCACGCAAAAACTCTATCCGCAGGCGCGCGACTACACCGATGTTTACGAGCAGTATGGCCTGCTGGGGCCAAAGAGCCTGTTCGGCCACTGCATCCATCTCTCGGAACGAGAGGCCGATGCGCTGTCGGACTCAGGCTCGGTGGCGGTGTTCTGCCCGACCTCGAACCTGTTCCTCGGCTCCGGCCTGTTCGACTACCAGCGCTTTCGTCGCCGCGACAAGCCGCTCAGGATCGCTGCCGCCACCGATGTCGGCGGCGGCACCAACTATTCGATGCTGCGCACCATGGACGAGGGCTACAAGGTGATTGCGCTGAATGGCGAAAAGCTGAACCCGTTCCAGTCCTTCTGGCAGATAACGCGTGGCAATGCCGAGGCGCTGTCTGTGGCGGACAAGGTCGGCACGCTGGATGAAGGCACCGACGCGGACATCACCGTGCTCGACGCCCGCGCCACGCCGGCGATGCGGCTGAGGATGGAGACTGTGGAGACGCTGGCGGAGGAGCTGTTCCTGCTGCAGACATTGGGCGACGACCGCGCGGTGCGCGAGGTCTATGTTGCGGGGCGGCCGGCCAAGATCGATATGATCGTGGGGTAGGACCCATCATCCGCGCGGGACAAGATGATGATTGCGCCTGGTTGCCAAGTGGTTCCCCCACTCCGTCGCCGCTTCGCGGCGCCACCTCTCCCCCCTCCGGAGGGAGAGGAAGGGAGCCTTTGCTTCGGAGGACGGGCGCCGGTTCGGACAGCTTGGCGCCCTTCCTCTACCCTGTCGATCGGGGGAGAGGTGTCGAGAGAAGCTCGACGGAGTGGGGGTCGACCCTGGCGGGGCAAGACCACCACCGCGACGAGACCTTGACCGGGCGGAGCTTGTCGTACACACGATTTGTGACGATTTCGGAGAACAAAAATGGCCGCCGCGGACGACATCGCTCTGATCCAGAAACAGGAAGAGACGCTGGTCTTCCCGGCCTTCGACGAGGCCGTCGGCTTCAAGGTCGGCGCGGCGATCCGCGAGCGGGCGCTGGCCGAAAAGCTGCCAATCATTGTCGATATCAGGCTGTGGGATCGGCCGCTGTTTTATGCCGCGATGCCCGGTTCAAACGCCTCCAACCCCGACTGGGCACGACGCAAGATCAATGTGGTCAAGCGCTACCTCAGGAGCACCTATCGTCTGGTGCTGGAACAGCAGCGACCGGACCGCACCTTCAAGGTCGGCGAGGGGCTGGATATTGCTGATTACGTACTGGCCGGCGGCGGGTTTCCGGTGACTGTAAAGGGTGCCGGCGTCATCGGCGTCATCGCCGTCTCCGGCCTGCCGGAACGCCAGGATCATGGCGTCGTCATCGATGCACTGTGCGATCATCTCGGCGTCGATCGGACACAATTGGCGCTGCCGCCGGAAGGTAAATCGTGACGTTGGCGCTGCCCCTCATCCGCCTGCCGGCACCTTCTCCCCGTATAGTGACGGGGAGAAGAGAAGCACCCCAACGCCGGCGAACCCCTCTCCCCGTCTCTATACGGGGAGAGGGTAAGGGTGAGGGGCGGCGCCGGCTTTTCGGAAGCTCGCAAACCGCGGATGGCGGCCAATTATGACCGTGCTCGACCCAAAATCCTTTCTCATCTCGATCTTCGATGCCGCCGTTGCCGCTGCCGATCCGGAACGAACGATCAGGGATCACCTTCCGGCCAAGCCGAAGGGCCGCACCATCGTCATCGGCGCCGGCAAGGGCTCGGCGCAGATGGCCGCCGCGTTCGAGAAGGTGTGGGATGGCCCAATCGAAGGGCTGGTCGTCACCCGCTACGGCTATGGCGCCAGATGCGAGCGCATCGAAATCATCGAGGCGGCACATCCGGTGCCGGACGCTGCCGGTCTTGAGGCGTCGCGGCGCCTGCTCGAAAAGGTGCAAGGGCTGACTGCGGACGACCTGGTAGTGGCGCTGATATCGGGCGGAGGATCGGCGCTGCTGCCGTCGCCTGCCGCCGGCCTGACGCTCGCCGACGAAATCGCCGTCAACGAGGCGCTGCTTGCCTCCGGCGCGCCGATCGCGGCGATGAACACAATCCGCAAGCATCTCTCGACCATCAAGGGCGGCCGGCTGGCAGCTGCCGCCTGGCCGGCCAAACTGGTATCACTGGTTGTCTCTGACATTCCCGGCGACAACCCGGCGCTGGTGGCCTCCGGCCCGACCGTGCCCGACTCCGGCAACCGGGCCGATGCGCTGGCCTCGATAGCGGCCTACGGCATGAAACTGCCCGACGCCGTCATGGCGCACATCAACTCGCCAGAGGCCGATGCGCCAGATCCGGATGACCAGCGCTTTTCACGCAATGAAGTGCACCTGATCGCCTCGGCTGGCGTGTCGCTGGAAGCGGCAGCCGCTGAGGCAAAACGGCAGGGCATCGAAGCCGTCATCCTCTCCGATTCCATCGAGGGCGAGGCGCGCGAGGTCGGTGGCGTGCATGCAGCCATTGCGCGCGAAGTGGCGACGCGCAACCGGCCGTTCAAAAAGCCGGTGCTGATCCTGTCCGGCGGCGAGACGACCGTGACCTTGCGGGCCCCTGTTGACGGAAAAAGGGGCAAGGGCGGCCGCAACTCCGAATTCCTGCTCGCCTTTGCCATCGGCATCAGCGGCGCGGAAGGTATTCATGCACTGGCCGCCGATACCGACGGCATCGATGGCTCGGAAGACAATGCCGGCGCCTTTGCCGATGGCTCGACTGTCTCGCGCATGCGTGCCGCCGGCGTCGACGCCAAGGCGATGCTGGCCGGCAACAATGCCTGGACGGCGTTCAACGCGATCGGCGATCTGTTCGTGCCGGGGCCGACGGGTACGAATGTGAATGATCTGAGGGCAATCCTAATCAGTTAATTCGGCCGTGGCGGCCGAAGTTTCCAACGTTGGATTCACGACCGTAGGTGATTGGCTGAAGCCACTCGGCTTCGTCATCCCTGGGCGAAGCAGGAGCGAAGCTCCGTCGCGAAGCCCCGGGTCCATTCCGTGATGTTAGCCGTCGAGCGCAGCGGAGCAGAATTCTGCACCGTAGCAGCGTGCAAACGTCGCGGCATGAATCCTCGGGTCTGCGCTGCGTCGCTTCCCTCCTTGCTCCGCCCGTGGATGACGATGTCGCTGAGGCTTTCGCTCATCTCACGACCCCATAAGCCGCTTCACCTCTCTCATATCGCTGAGAAACCGCTCGCGCTCTGCCTCCTTGTCCGCGGGCTCATGAATACGCAGGATGAAGGAAGGATGGATGGTGATGAACACGCGCAAGCCATCCTCGCGCTCGATCACCTGGCCGCGCATTTTCGTCACGGCAATGGCCTTGCCCAGCAGCGACAACGCCGCCGTTGCCCCAAGCGCCACGGCGAGGTCCGGCTTGATCAGCTCAAGCTCCCGGCCGATCCACCAGCGGCAGGCCTGGACTTCGCCGGCATTTGGCTTCGAATGGATGCGGCGCTTGCCGCGCGGCTCGAACTTGAAGTGTTTCACGGCGTTGGTGACGTAGACTTTCTGCCGGTCGACACCTGCATCGTCCAGGATAGCATCGAATACCTTTCCTGCCGGGCCGACGAAAGGTCTGCCGGCGAGGTCTTCCTGGTCGCCCGGCTGTTCGCCGACGAAGACCACTTTGGCATTGTCAGGCCCTTCGCCGAACACGGTCTGCGTCGCGTCGCGCCACAACGGGCAGCGGCGGCAGCCTTTCGCGGCTTCGCGTAGCTCGGAAACGGTGTTGGCGTCATCGTCCGGCGCCTCGGCCGGCTCGCGCTTCGGCCAATGTTTCGCCTGCAGCTTGGCGTGGTGCGGCGCCGGCATTGTCGGCAGTCTGGCAATCATATCCCTGGCGGCCTCGTCCGCTCCTGCGATCAGATCTGGAATGAGCGAGGCCTCGGGAAGGTTCCGCCAATATTTCTTCGGCATCTCCTTCTGCATCGCCTTCACCTTGAGCCGCGCCGGGTTGAAGATGTTTTCGAAATAGGTCAGCCACAACGCCTCGGTGTCGTCCTGATCGGGTGCATCGCCCTTGGCCGCACCCGGCCCGATCGCCAGCCTTTCGCCGTTCCAGTCGGCGGAGGCATAGGGCGTCAGGATGGTCCAGCGCATGCCGGTGAACCGCCGGACGAAGAAATCCGCGTTGCGCTCGACAATGAAATGCTCCGGCTCGAACCAGGCGACGTAGCGCTCGTTCTCGCCGTCGCCGATCTTCCGGAAGCGTACGAAGGCATGCATCTTATGGCTGTCGCGCCGCACCGCCTTTTCCATGGCTTCGAGCCGCCTGGTGTCGGGATCGGATGCGATCGCCAGCAGTTTCGGCTCGGTGCGCAGGCGCCAAAGCATCCAGTAGAGAAAGGCAAACCGGCCGGGGTCGGAGTGGCAGAAGGCGGTTTCGGCATGGGCGATGAACTCGCGCGGGACGGTAAGCTGCGCGCCCTCTGGCACCGCCGGCAAGGCATCTTGAGGATCATTGGCGTCGGACCCGACACCCCAACTAATATCCTCAGGCCGGACCTCATTCAGCGCCAGACGCCGTGCCGCATCGCGCCAACCGGCGAAATCGGTCTGGCTCGCTAGCCGGACAGTGTATCGGGCAAGGTCGAGCTGGGCCGGCTGCATGGTCAAAACAGAGACAGTTGTTCGCAGGACTTTACGATCGTGTCGCGCAAGCCGGTCTTGTCCGTCAGTCCACCCGGCGACCAGCCTTCGGCGATGATGAAGGGCCTCAGCTTGGCGATCGAATGGCAGATCCGTCCGACATCTTCCAGCCGCATGCGTCGGTGGCGGCGGGTTTCAAGGATCTTCGCCACCACCTTGGTGCCCAGACCCGGAACCCGCAGCAGCGCTTCGCGGTCGGCGCGGTTGATGTCGACCGGAAACCTCGCCCGATTGCGCAAAGCCCAGGCGAGCTTGGGGTCAATGGCGAGATCGAGCATGCCGTCGCTGCTGCCGGCGAGGATTTCCGGCTGTGAAAAGCCGTAGAAGCGCATCAGCCAGTCGGCCTGATAAAGCCGGTGTTCGCGCATCAGCGGCGGCTTCAGCAGGGGCAGCGACGATGACGAATCCGGGATCGGGCTGAAGGCCGAGTAATAGACGCGCCGCAGGTGATAGCTGCCATAGAGCCGCGCGCTGGTGTGCAAAATGCCGTCGTCGGATGTTTTGTCGGCGCCGACGATCATCTGCGTCGACTGACCTCCGGGCGCAAAGCGTTCGCGCTTCCTGGTCCTCAGCGTCGGCTCGGCCTTTTCCTCCATCTTCCGGCGCAGGTTCGCCATGGAAAGGCGGATCGTTTCCGGCTTCTTCTCCGGCGCCAGTTTCTTGACGCCCTCATCGGTCGGCAGCTCGACATTGATCGACAGCCGGTCGGCATAAAGTCCGGCCTGCTCGACCAGTTCGGCCGAGCTTTCCGGAATGGTCTTCAGATGAATATAGCCGGAGAATTTTTCGTCCAGCCGCAGCCGCCGCGCCACTTCCACCATTTCGGCCATGGTCTCATCGGGCGAACGGATGACGCCGGAGGACAGGAACAGGCCTTCGATGTAGTTGCGCCGATAAAAGTCCATGGTCAGCTTCACCACCTCGTCGATGCTAAAGCGGGCGCGGCGCACATTCGATGACGAGCGGTTGATGCAGTAGCTGCAATCGTAAATGCAGAAATTGGTCAGCAGGATTTTCAGGAGCGAAATGCAGCGGCCATCCGGCGCGTAGGAATGGCAGATGCCCATGCCTTCTGTGGAGCCGATACCGCCGGATTGGAGCGAATCCTTCTTCGCCGAGCCGGACGAGGCGCAAGAAGCATCGTATTTGGCGGCGTAAGACAGGATTGCCAGCTTTTCACGGACGGTGGGTGCGCTCATCCGTTCATGATATGTTCTTGAAGGCTGCAGCGCCACCTCATTTGATGCAGGCGGCGAAAAAGTGATCGCCGCCTTATCGTCGGGCTAGCAGGACGACTGCCCGAGTTCCAGGCGGTCTATCAGACCTCGTGGAGGTAGAGGTGGTAATCCAGCTCGCTGACGGTGCGGGCGACGCGCAGATACTCCGACTGCTTGATCGCCACGAAGGTGCGATGCAGATCCTCGCCAAGCGCCTCTTTCAGGAAGCTCGAGGCCCGCGCCGCCTCGATCGCAGCGCGCCAGTCGACCGGCATGGTCGTGCGCGTGATGGCGGCTTCATAGCCATTCCCAGTGGTTTCGGGGCCGGGGTCGAGGCCTTCATCCAGACCCTTGATGATGCCGGCCAGCACCGTTGCCGCGATCAGGTAGGGATTGGCGTCGACACCCGACGGCCGGTGCTCGATGCGCCGGTTCTTGGCGTCGCCCGCCGGGATGCGCAGCGCCACCGAACGGTTGTTGACGCCCCAGGTCGGCGCCACCGGCGCATAGGACTGCGAGACGAAGCGCCGCCAGGAATTGGCGTGCGGCGCAAACACCAGCATCGATTCGGCCATGGTCTGGATCAGCCCGCCGAGCCCCTGCAGCAGCGGCAGCGACCAGCTTTCGCCGCCAGCCTCGGCAAAAACGTTGCGGCCGTTCTTGTCCTGCAACGAAACATGGAAATGCATGCCGGAGCCGGCGTATTTTTCGATCGGCTTGGCCATGAAGCAGGCGGTGACACCATGGCGGCGCGCCTGCGCCCGCACCAGCCGCTTCAACATGACGAGGTCGTCGGCCGCCCGCATGACATCCTTGCGATAGTTCAGCGTCAGCTCGTACTGGCCGGGCGCGTATTCGGAAATCACCGTTTCGGCCGGAATGCCTTGCGCCTTAGCCGCGGCATAGATGTCGGAAAACAGCGGCTCCATGCCGTGCAGATGGTCGACGGAATAGACTTCCGTCTTGGCCGAGCGGCGGCCGTCGAGCACGGCGTCCGCCGGCTTTACCTTGCCGTCGGCGTCACGCTCATTGGCAAGCAGGAAAAATTCGAGTTCGAAGGCGCCGGCGGGATAGAGGCCCTTGGCCGCCAAGATGTCGACCTGCCTGGCCAGCGCCAGCCGTGGGTCCGACGACATAGGCTGTCCCTCGAGATGGTACATCGCCATCAGCAACTGGCCGCGCGGCGGGTTCGTGCCGTAAAGCGGCACCAGGGTGCCGGGGATCGGCCAGGCCCTGAGGTCGCCATCGCCGGTCGTCCAGATCAGCCCGGTTTCGTGAACATCCTCGCCGGTGATGTCGAGGCCGAGGATCGAGATCGGCATGTGGCGGCCGCCCTCGAAGATGCTTTTCAGCTCATGCCGGCGCACGATCTTGCCGCGGCCGACCCCGTTGGCGTCGGTCAAGACGATATCGAAGGCTTCGATTTCGGGATGGGCGTCGAGAAAGGCTTGCGCCTCGGCGGGCGTCGAGCCCGAAGGTGAAGTCATGATTGGTGTACTCGAGTTTGGCTTGGCAGCTTGTCTCATGCCGTCAGCCTTGCCGCAACCGTGGCGAAGGCGGTGATCAGCCGGTTGACCTGGGCGCCGGTGGTGGCCGGTGAGATCAGCATCATGTTGTGAAAGGGCGCGATCAGCACGCCCTGGTTGACCAGCGCGACATGGATAGCCGCCTCAAGCTCCGGCGCATGGGCAGTCTCGGCTTCGGCGCCGTTCCTGAGCGGGCCAGGGGCGCAGATGAACTCGACGCGGGCGCCGACGCGGGCGACATGCCAGGGCAGATTGTAGCGATCGATGACGCCGGTCAGCCCGGCATCGAGCCGCAGGGCGAGGCGATCCATCCGGGCATAATTCTCCTGCGTCATCACCTCTTCGAGCGTTGCGCGCATGGCTGCGAACTGCAGCGGGTTCGCCGACAGCGTCGTGCCCATGCCGGAATAGCCCGGCTCCTTGGTTCGGTTGTAGTCGGCATAGCGCGAGGCGACCTCGTCGCTCATGCCCCACACGCTTGCCGGCACGCCACCGGCGATCGGCTTGCCCAGCACGAAAAGGTCGGGCTGCAGCCCGAATTTTCTGGTGTAGCCCCCTGGGCCGGTCGAGATGGTGTGGGTCTCGTCGATCAGCAGCAGCGTTCCGGCCGCGCGCGTCAGTTTGCGCAAGGCGTCGTGAAAACCCGGATCGGGCAGCACCATGCAGGAATTTGTCAGCACCGGCTCGGCGATGACGCAGGCGACATCGCGGTCGGCGAGCGCCGCTTCCAGTGCAGCAACATCGTTGAATTCGATGACCTTCGCCGTCCTGGTCAGGTCGCGGAATTCGCCCGCCAGGCCCGGCCGGTTGACAGCTTTGCCGTCGACCAGCCGGACCATCGTCTCGTCGACCGAGCCGTGATAGCAGCCGTTGAAGACCAGGATCTTTTCCCGACCGGTGATAGCGCGGGCAACACGCAGCGCGAAGCGGTTGGCGTCGGTGGCGCTGGTGGCGATCTGCCAGAACGGCAGACCGAAACGCTGTGTGAGCAGCGGCCCGATGGCCAGCGCATCCTCCGAAGGCAGCATATAGGTCAGGCCGCGCCCGGCCTGGCGGCGGATGGCGCGCGCCACCGGCGGCGGCGAATGGCCGAACATCGAACCGGTGTCGCCGAGGCAGAAATCGTCCAGCCTGTTGCCGTCGATATCCGTGATGGCGGCGCCCTTGGCGCTTTCGACCAGGATCGGGAATGGCGTCGGCCAGTCGTTCATCCAGTGCATCGGCACACCGCCGAAGAAGCCTGGCAGGCCGTTACCGACCTTGGCCTGCGATTTCGGCCGCGCCTTGCGGAAGGTGTTCGCCTCGCTTGTCCGCAATGCAGCGATGCGGTCACGGCTGATACCGCCAATGGACGCCTTTGAACTGTTCGTGCTGTACATGAAATCCCTCTCGGCCGGCACACTACCCAATTGGCGACGGCAACCGCAATTGGCCGTGTTGGTGCGCTGCATTGGGTCAGCAGCAAGTTCGGCAGACTTGACCTTCCGGCGCAGTCGGGCGCCAATGCGATCGGGTCTGTGGTTTGGGGAGAAAAATGCGGACGATCATCTGCGCTATTGCGCTACTCTTGTCGGCCGCTGCGGCTTCCGCATCGGGCGGCGTCTGGTGTTCCGTCGATGACAAAGCGGTGCAATTCGAGGTCGGCGCCGGGGTCACCAGAGGTATGGGCGGCCCGACCTTCAATTTTCGCGGCGATCTCGAGATACTTGGCCGGCCGGAAGGCGACAGTCTGCGCAAGACCGTCTTCGAGGATTCCGACCTCACCCAGTACTGGCTGGACGACAAGGAGTTGCGGCTGAACGTCTACCACGAGCATCAGCTCGGAGATAAATTCAACTCTGTCGAACTGACGATCCTGACCAAGACCAGTGACGAGGGCGTCTATGACGGCCGGTACACGCTTGCCGTCTACGACAACGCCGCCGACACGGAACAGGACGGCAAGCCGAAAGAATTGACCGGCAAGGTGTCGTGCGGAGCCGAATAGGTCACGCCGAGATATCGATGACGCCGCAGTCGCCGGCGGCACTGCCGAAGGCGACCCGGCGCTCTTCCTTGTCCCACATCATCGCGGTGATGGCGCCCATGCCCGGGCGGCGCAACAGCACCTCTTTGGCATCGGTAAAGCGCACCGCCATGACCATGCCGTCATCATAGCCGACGGCGACGACATCCTGGCTCGGATGGCAGGCAACCGATGTCACCATGGCGTTGCCGCGCGTGCCGAGCTCCAGCGGCGCCTTGCCCATCGGGCCGTCCTTGCCCGAAAACGGCCAGACGATCGCCGCCGGCGCGCCGGAACTCGCCAGCCACTTGCCCTTCACGCTCCACGACAGGCTTTTGACCTTGCCGGGATAGCCGGTCATGCGCATGTGCTTGCCGTCGGCGAGCTTCCAACCATGCAGCGCGTTTTCCTGCATGGTGGTGACGAGGAAGGCGCCATCCGGCGAGAAGGTCACGCCGGTATGGGCGCCGGCCCATTCCAGCTCCACCGGTCTGCCCTCGGCGGCCGGGAAATGCAGCGTCGCGCCATTGTAGCGGGCGACGCCGAAGCGCATGCCCTTGGGGGAGAAGGCCAGCCCCTCGACCGAACGTGGATGGGCAAACTCTTTGGTCTTGCCGTCGGCAAAGCGCACGAACGCAGTCTTGCCTGTGGCATAGGCGATAGCGCCTTGCGGCCCGGCGGCGACGCTGGTGATCCACTTCTTGCCGGCGCTGGCGAGTTCGCTGACATTGCCGCCGGCGGCAACGGCAAAAATCTTGCCGTCCTCGCCGCCGGTGATCAGGCGGTCGTTGGCGGCGTCATGGAACGTGGAGAGCAGGCCGTCATTGGCCTGAATTGTCTTGTGGCCGTTGTCGAGCCTATGAACTGTCCCATCGGCGAGCGCAAAATGCGGCACGTTGTCGAGGTAGACGGCGGCAAGGCAGTGACCTTCCAGGTCGAGGGGAGCAACTGTGGGCATCAGGACCATTCCAATGAAGCTGTCACCAGTCCCGGGAAGCCACTGAGGCGGCCAGGCCTGGCGTCAACCTTCTCCCCTTGTGGGAGAAGGAAGAGCGGGCAGCGCTAGCGCCATAGAGTCCGGAAATCAAGCCGCCTGGCAGGCGTCAAAGCTCTTCTTCAGCCGTTCGGCGTCAAGCTCGCGGCCGATGAACACCAGCCGGCTCTCATGCTTTTCGCCGTCTTTCCAGGCGCGCTGGTGGTCGCCTTCGATGATCATGTGCACGCCCTGGATGACATAGCGCTCGTCGTCGCCCTTGAGCGCGATGATGCCTTTCAGCCGCAGGATGTTGGGACCTTCCATCTGAGTGATCTTCTCGATCCACGGGAAGAATTTCTTCGGGTCCATCTCGCCGCCGCGCAGCGACACCGACTGCACGGTCACGTCATGGATGTCGGAGGGATGCGCGTGATCGTGATGA
Organism: Mesorhizobium sp. M0676; assembly: GCF_040320535.1. NCBI lineage: Bacteria > Pseudomonadati > Pseudomonadota > Alphaproteobacteria > Hyphomicrobiales > Phyllobacteriaceae > Mesorhizobium > Mesorhizobium sp. M0676. The sequence continues at coordinate 196,784 of NZ_JAMYPU010000009.1, read as the reverse complement.
TGATGGTCGTGATCATGGTCGTGGTGATCGTGGTCGTGATCATGGTGGTCGTGATCATGATCGTGCGCCTCGAGAAAATGCGGATCGTTTTCCAATGCGCGCGACAGGTCGAAGGCGCCGCGGTCGAGCACTTCGGACAGCGCCACGCCGGCGCGCGTGGTGCGGTGGATCCTGGCCGCCGGGTTGATGGCGCGGATGGTGGCTTCGACCTTGGCCAGCTCTTCGGGCGTCACCAGATCGGTCTTGTTCAGCACGACAACATCGGCAAACGCGATCTGGTCCTCGGCTTCCTTGGAATCCTTCAACCTGAGCGGCAGGTGCTTGGCGTCGACCAGGGCCACGACAGCGTCGAGTTTGGTCTTGGAGCGCACGTCGTCGTCCATGAAGAAGGTCTGCGCCACCGGCACAGGATCGGCGAGGCCGGTGGTCTCGACGACGATGGCGTCGAAGCGGCCGGGACGGCGCATCAGGCCTTCGACGACGCGGATCAGGTCGCCGCGCACCGTGCAGCAGACGCAGCCATTGTTCATTTCGTAGATTTCCTCGTCGGATTCCACGATCAAATCATTGTCGATGCCGATCTCGCCGAATTCATTGACGATGACGGCATAACGCTTGCCATGGTTTTCCGACAGGATGCGGTTGAGCAGCGTCGTCTTGCCGGCGCCGAGATAGCCGGTGAGAACGGTCACGGGGATTTGCGTCTGTGCTTCGCTCATATCTTGCCTCGAAATGGCTGGGCCACGGAATTGCGGGCCGCAAGAAGGGATTGTTGGCCTGATATAGGATGTGTGCCGGCCTTTTGCACGAGGCAAACCGCCGGGGTGTTTGACCCAGGATTGACGAAGCGGATGGGTAGACCCGAGAGGCCGAGTGCGAGGGATGCCGACCATCAACGTGTCGCTGGAAACGCCTCTTCGTTGACCTGTGCTAAGCCGCGCCGCGTCAAACCGTTGCAATCGCCTTGGCGGAAACTCGTTTGTCATCTAACTGAAATAAACATCTGGCATCACCATTTCGAGCACCACAAATGCTTGCCGGCAAAGCTGTTTCGAAAGCCGGAATCTTTTTGATCGTCGATTGCCAACCGGCCGGCTGCGTCTATGCTGCACGCACCGGTACGGCCGAAGAGGGATCACCATGGCCAAGGCGGACAAGACTGCAACGATGAGCCGGCTGCATTCGGCGGCAAGGCTGGCAAGGACCGCGCTGGCGGCGCGGCTTCTGGCGCACGGCTTCTATGCCGGCCAGGACCAGATCATGCTGACGCTCGACCGCGAGGACGGCCAGACGCCCGGCAATCTCGCCGGCCGCCTGGGCGTGCGCCCGCCGACCATCACCAAGACCATAAACCGGCTGCAGGCCCAGGGCTTTTTGGAAAAGCGCGCCTCTTCCGCGGATGCACGCCAGGCGCATATCTTTCTCACCGACACCGGCCGCGAGATCATCCACGCCATCGAGAAGTCGGTTAAGAAGACCGAGAAGCAGGCGTTGAAGGGCCTCGACAAGAAAGAACAGAAGACGCTGTTCAAGCTGCTCGCCCGCATCGAGGCCAATTTGTCGAACGAAGAACTGGTGCTCGTCGACGACGATGGCGACAGCGACGATTGATCTTCCTGACCTAGGCCGCCACCGAAGGGCCGCGCACCAGCGCCGACCAGCGGCCGGGCGTCAGGCCGAATGCTTTCTTGAAATGCCTGTTGAAATGGCTCTGGTCGCTGAAGCCGGCGCCAACGGCAATCTCGGCCAGCGGCTCGCCCACCTCGATCATCCGTCTTGCCTTTTGCAGCCGGCGCATCAGCAGGAACCGATGCGGGCTGGTGGAATAGGTCGCGCGAAAATGGCGTGACAGCGCATAGCGGTCGAGCCCGGTGACGGCTTCCAGCTCATCGGAACGAACGGACCGCTCCGCATTCTCCTCGAGATAGCCGCGCGCCAGCGCTGCCGCACGCGAGGCCGACCTCCCCATCGGCTTTGCTTTCTGTCCCGCATGACGCCCCAGATGCTGCGCCAGCTCCGCAACGAAATCGGCGACGAACAGCTCGTCCAGTTCCTCATCGAGCGGCGACAGGGCCGAAAGCAGCGTGCCACGCAAGGCAGGATCGCTGACCACAGCATCCCTGACGAAAGGCAGCGGCGCGCCGTCGAGGCAGTCGAGCAGCAGTGACGGCTCCAGATAGAGGATCCGGTAGCGCAGACCATCCTCGGTCCCGGCGCCGCCATCGTGCACTTCGTCGGGATGCAGCACGATAACCTGGCCGGGCAGGCTGTGGTTGACAGTGCCCCTGTAGTGGAAGCGCTGCACACCGGAAAGCGTCACGCCGACGGCAAGTGTATCATGACGGTGCAGGTCGAAGGCGTTGCCATGGAAATGCGCCTCGATGCGCTCGATGCCAGCGGTAACAGGCGCCGACACGATCCGGTCTTCATCCGCGCACGAACGTTCAAGACCCTGCGTCGCCTCACCTTCTAGATCGTGCGTCATCACCTATCCCTGCCCTTCATGGGCGTGCTCCGGAGTCCTCATCTTGGTGTTCGATACGAAATTTGCAATCGTGCTGCGGGACGATCTCGCCGTCTGGCAAAAGCTCAACGTCGCCGCCTTCCTGACCAGCGGCATCGTCGCGCAATTCCCCGCCATTATCGGCGAACCCTACCGCGACCGCGCCGGCAACCTTTACAATCCTCTGTCGATCCAGCCGGTCATCGTGCTTTCGGCCGATGGGCCGACGCTCAACTCCATCCACCGGAAGGCGCTGGAGCGGGGCGTGACGGGGTCAGCCTATGTCGAGGAGATGTTTGCCACCGGCTTCGATGCGGCCAACCGCGCGGTCTTCGCCGAGTTCGGGCCTGAGGACGCCAAGATCGTCGGCATCGCGCTGCGTGCCGACAAGAAACTCGTCGACAAGATCACCAAGGGCGCCCGCATGCACGCCTAATTCAGCAGGAAGCGTGTAACGGCGCTCATGAATTCAGTCGGCCGCTCGACGTTCAGCATATGGACGCCCGGAAGCAGTGTAAGCGTGGCGCCGGGGATGCTGGCTGCGATCGCCTCGCTGTGGCTTGCCAGCGTTACCTTGTCGTCTTCTCCACCGATCACCAGGGTGGGCGCGGTAATGAGGGAGACAGTCCGGCGCAGATCGCAATCGCGTACGGCGGCGAAGCATCCCGCGAGACCTTGGGGCGGCGTCGCCAGGACCATTGCGCGGAACGCGTCGACGGTTTCGTTTGGGCCGGCAAGCATCGAGGCGGGAAACCAGTTGTGCATGAACATGTCCGCGGTGGCCGACATGTTGCTCGCTGCAAGGGCAGTCCTGATCTGCTCATCAAAGTAAGAAGCCGGCCCGAGATGCGGCGAGGTGTTGGAAAGGATGAGACGCTCGATGCGCTCCGAGGCATGGATACCCAGCCACTGCCCTACGAAGCCGCCCAGCGACAGCCCGCAGAAATGCACGCGGGCGATCTGAAGCGCATCCAGCAGCTCAAGGACGTCGCGGCCCAGCCGATCGAGCGAATAGGCTCCGGCCGGAGCATCGGAACTGCCGTGGCCGCGCAGATCATAGCGCAGCACCCGGAAAGATCCGGCAAATTCCGCAAGCTGCCGGTCCCACATATGCAGGTTCGTCGCAATGGAATTCGAGAGCACAAGCACAGGGCCGGCCCCCGCCAGCTGATAGGCGATCCGGCAGCCGTCGCCCGTCGTAAAATAAAACGTGTCAGTCATCTGGTCCTCATCTCACCCTGGCGAAAGGAGTTCGATGCTCCCGCCGCCCTTTGAATGAGCCACCCTAGGCCTCGTAATTATCCAGGAAAATTACTATGATTGGACAATCTCAGTAGGTTTTGGCGATAATGAATGGTCTGAAACTCCACGACCTACGGTGCTTTGACGCCGTGGCAAGCGAGGGCAGCTTCCAGGCGGCCGCCCTTGCCTTGAACCGATCGCATCCATCCGTCTTCGCCGCTGTCGCACGCCTCGAGCAGTTGCTCGGGCTCACACTTCTCGACCGCAGCGGATATCGGGTGGGGCTGACGGAGGCGGGCCGCGAGTTTCACGCGCGAGCGCAGCTGACATTGCGCGAGCTCGACCATCTGCGAACCTATGCGGGCCAGTTGGCGAGTGGCGAGGAGACGGTCCTGCGTGTGGTCGTGGGTGATCTGTGCCCGCGACCGCAAATCCTGCCTATGCTCAGCGGCTTCTTTGCCGAACGCACCGGGACACGCCTGCACCTGGAGTACGAGGCGGTCGGCGGTCCGCTCGAACGGTTGATGGAAGGCGAGGCTGACCTCATCTTCCATCGCGCGGATCCTTCCGATCCGCATCTCGAGCGGATCGATCTCTGCGCGGTGCCCCTCGTGCCGGTGGTGGCGCCTGGGTTCCTTCCGTTCGCGCCTGGCCGCGAGATTGCGCCGGAGCAGATGCGGCCCTTCACCCAGTGCGTGATCCGCGACACGGCGCGGCGGCCGTCGCCGGAGAGCTATTTCCTCGTCGACGGTGCGCATCAGTGCTCGGTGCCGGATCATCTGATGAAGAAGGAACTGATCCTTCACGGATTGGCCTGGGGCCATCTGCCGGCATGGCTGATCGAGGACGAACTGCGGGATAGGAGGCTGATCTCGATCGCTGGTGCACATCTGCCCGGCCGGACGGAGACCCTGGCGGCGGTGCGCCGGCGCGACCGACCGCATGGACCCGTCGCCCAGGCGTTGTGGCTTCATCTCCAGGCGCAAGTGGCATCCGGCGAGGCGCTTTAGCCGGCATAGGATCGGCCCGCGCTGAGCCTGCGCGCGGCTCCTGTTGTGCCAGTCGCTTTTGGCTTGCCGGGCGCAGGCGATTGCCGCAAAGGTTAAGCGTTGCTCCTCCCTGCCCGGCCTGACATTGAACGTTCCCGCAAAAGCAGACGAAAGCGCAACGCCGCCCGCGGCGATGCTGTTCATGCTTTCCACCTATGTCTTTTTCACCTTTCTCGACACATCGAGCAAATATCTGGTCCTGGCCGGCGTCTCGGCGCTGATCGTCGCCTGGGCCCGCTTCACCGTCCATGTCCTGCTTGTCGGCGTCTTCCTGCGCGGCTGGCGCGAGCCGTCGCGCTTCCGCGCCAACAATTTGCCGGCCCACATCCTGCGCGGCGGTCTGCTGTTCGGCTCGACGATGTGCAACGTCATGGCGCTCAAAACGCTTCAACTGGCCGAGACCACCTCGATCTACTTCTTCGGGCCGATGGTGATCACCGCCCTTGCCGGACCGCTGCTTGGTGAATGGGCCGGCTGGCGGCGCTGGCTGGCGATCCTGACGGGTTTTGTCGGCGTGCTCGTCATCACAAGGCCGGGCGTCGGCGTTTTCGGTGTCGGCCACCTCTTCGCGCTCGGCTCCATGCTGTCGAACTCCTTTTACGTCATCATGACTCGGCGCATGTCGGCCAGCGAAAGCTCGGAAAGCCTGATCCTCTTTTCGGCGCTGGCGCCGGCCCTGCTGCTTTTGCCGATGCTGCCGTTCTCGCATCAGCTGCCGCAGGATGGCTGGCATTGGGTCATCCTGGTGATGCTGGGCGTGTTCGGCGCCGGCGGCCACTGGCTTCTGGTGCAGGCCTACCGACTGGCGACCACCACGGCGCTGGCGCCTTACCCGTATTCGCAGATGGTCTGGATGATCCTGTCCGGCTGGATCATCTTCCACCAGTTCCCCGACCGCTGGACGCTGGTGGGTGCTGCGATCATCGTCGCCAGCGGCCTTTACATCATCCATCGCGAGCACCGTTTGCGGCTGCGCAATCGCACGACCGTCGATGTCGAAGCGGAGGCGCTGGCGAAAAAACTTTGATTTGCTCCGAATCCGATGGCATAACGCCGCATTTAAAAAATTTAAAAAACTCGGGGAGCGAAGGGCTGGCACAAAAGATCAAGCTTTCGACGATCGCGGATGCGCTTGGCGTCTCCACGGCCACGGTCTCCCTCGCCTTGCGCGACAGTCCACTGGTCGCAGGCGCCACGCGTGACCGCATCAAGGAGCATGCGCGGGCCATCGGGTATATCTACAACCGCCGCGCCGCCTCACTGCGCACCTCGCGCTCGGGGATTGTCGGCGTCGTCGTGCACGACATCATGAACCCGTTCTTCGCCGAGATCCTGCGCTCCATCGAAAGCGAACTCGATCGCAGCCGGCAGACCTTTATCCTGTCCAACCACTACGACCAGCTGGAAAAGCAGCGCACCTTCATCGACACGCTGCTGCAGCTCGGCGCCGATGGCGTCATCATGTCGCCGGCCATCGGCACGCCGGCTTCCGACATCGTCATGGCCGAAGAAAACGGCCTGCCGGCGGTGCTGATCGCACGCAGCGTGGAAGGCGCCGACGTGCCGGTGTTTCGCGGCGACGATGCCTATGGCACAGCACTTGCCACCAATCACCTGATCTCGCTCGGCCACAAGCGCATCGCCATGATCGGCGGCACCGACCAGACCTCGACCGGGCGCGACCGCTACCAGGGCTATCTCAACGCCATGGAAGCCGCCGGGCTGGAAGTCAGGCCGTCCTGGCGCATTGCCGGGCCGCGCACCAAGCAGGGCGGATTCGAGGCGGCTGGACAGTTTTTGGCGCTTAAAGACAAGCCAACCGCCGCCTGCTGCTGGAATGATCTCGTCGCCATAGGGCTGATGAACGGCATTGCCCGCGCCGGCCTGGTGCCGGGCGCCGACATATCGGTCACCGGCTATGACGATCTCGAGGAGGCGGCAATCGCGACACCGGCGCTCACCACAGTCTGGAATGGCCAGCGAGAGGTTGGCCGCCGTGCCGCCAGCGCGCTGCTCGACAAATTGAACGGACAGGCGGTACGGCCGTCACAGGAACTGATCAAGCCGGAACTGCATGTGCGCCAGTCGACCGGCAAGCCGGTGGAGCGTGCATGACCAAGACTGATGCGTTGCAGACCGTCGCCGTTCTGGTGCCGGGACATTTCAACGACCATGCGGTCGAGCGCATCGACCGCACCTTCAAGCGGGTCAAGATAGAGCGCGCCGATCCCGCCCTGGTCACCGACGAGATGCGCCATGACGTGCGCGCCATTGCGTCCTTCGCCGGCGTCAATGCGGCATTGATGGATGCATTGCCCAACCTCGAACTCATCGCCTCCTTCGGCGTCGGCTATGATTCGGTCGATGCGGGCCATGCGGCCAAGAAAAACATCATGGTCACCAACACCCCCGATGTTTTGACCGAGGAGGTCGCCGACACCACGATCGGCCTTTTGCTCAACACCGTGCGTGAACTTTACAACGCCGAGAAATGGCTGCGCGACGGCAGTTGGGTGAAGAAGGGCAACTATCCGCTGAGCCGGCTGACCTTGCGCGGTCGGCATGTCGGCATTTTCGGCATGGGCCGCATCGGCCTTGCCATTGCGCGCCGGCTGGAAGCGTTCGGGCTGCCGGTGGCCTACCACAACAGGCGCAAGGTCGAAGGTCTGGCTTATGGATACCACCCGACGCTGAAGGCCCTTGCCGAAGCGGTCGATACGCTGATTTCCGTAGTGCCGGGCGGCGCTTCCACGGAGAAGGCGGTCAATGCCGAAATCCTGGCTGCACTTGGCGCCAACGGCGTTTTCGTCAACATCGGCCGTGGCAGCACGGTCGACGAGGCAGACCTCGCCGCAGCGCTTGCCAACGGCACCATCGCCGCCGCCGGGCTCGATGTTTTCGCCGATGAACCGAATGTGCCCAAGGCTTTGCTGGAGGCGCCCAACACCTCGCTTTTGCCCCATGTCGGCTCGGCCTCGCACCACACGCGCCGCGCCATGGCGGATCTGTGCGTCGACAATCTGGTATCCTGGTTCAGCGAGCGCCGGCCACTGACCCCGGTGCCGGAGACGGCGCAAGTCAAGCCACGAAGCTGAGCGGCTCTCTGCCACACTCGTTAACGTCGACTTAACGCTTTGGAATCATTCTGCATCTGCGCCGGGGGGCGCGGAGTGCAAGATGACGAAACTTCCGGCATTGATTGCGGCAGCGGCACTTTTCGCCGGCTTTCAGCTGTTTCACGGCGGCAGCAGTGAAAGTTCGGCCAATGAAGCAAGGCCGGCAACCACCTTCAGGCTGGTCGCCAATGGCGACGAAGGCGACTGCGCGGTTAATCGCGGCGCCGCGATTGACGATGGCCTGTCGCTGTTGACCGTGGCGCCGAGTTGCCGCGGGTTGCTGCCGGGGATCGAGCGGGCAAAATTCTGGCGTGAGGGCGAGGACGGCACGATCGCGTTCAGCGCCGACGGCACCGACCCGATCGTCACCTTCTCGGTTGCGGATGGCGACGGCTACGAATCCTACGCTCCGGCCACGCCGCTGCTTTCGCTGGCGACAACCGGCGAACGGGATCAATCCGCCGGCAATTGATCGTCGGGATTTATTCCGCCGCCGCCCGTGCACCGGCCTTCGCCGCCGCATGCAGCCGCACCGCATCGCCGAAGGCGCGGAAGATCTTGGCCGAGTTGCCGTCCGACTTGACCCAGTATTCGGGGTGCCATTGCACGCCGACGGCGAAGGCGCGGGCGTCCTTCACCGAAACCGCCTCCACCGTGCCGTCGCCGGCAACCGCCTCGACCTGCAGCTTCGAGCCGAGCCGGTCGATGCCTTGGCGGTGCAGCGAGTTGACCTTGATGTCGCCGGCGCCGAATACACCGGCCAGGCAACTGCCCGGCTTGATCGAAATGGTCTGGTGAATGGCGAAACGTTCGTCCTGATTGTCGCTCACCGGCGCGCGATGGTCCAGCGAACCTTCGCGCTCCTGGATCTCGGTGCCAAGCGTGCCGCCTAGCGCCACGTTCAACTCCTGGATGCCGCGGCAGATGGCAAGCAGCGGCACGCCGCGCTCGATCGCCTTGCAGATCAACGGCAGCGTGGTGGAATCGCGCGCCGGGTCGTAGGGGCCGTTGGCCTCGCTGGCGTCGCCGCCATAGAGCGAGGGATGCACGTTGGACTTTGAGCCGGTGACCATGACACCATCGACCGAGGACAACAGCTCGTCGAAATCGAGCCGGTCGCCGAAGGACGGCACCAAAAGCGGGAACACGCCGGCGCCGGAAAGTGCTGCCTCGATATATTGCTGCGGGACGGCATGCCAAGTGTAGTTGTCAAACTGACGGACGTCGGTGGATATGGCGACGAGCGGCTGGTGCATTTGGGTCCGGATTCCATTTGGAGCGAAGCGAATAGCTATTGTGCCTGCAAAATAGGCGATCCGAAGGCGCTTTTCCATGGCAAGTTTCGCCATCTCGCATGGGCCACGCGGCGAACGTTAGACTATAGTTGCAGGCTGGCCGGCCGGCCCGCGGATTTGTCGCCAGCGCCGCCGTCAAATCCCGCCACCATGCTGGACTCGACCTTTTGCCCGTGTATTGTTTCGGGCAAATCGATACCGGACGTGAGGAGATGTCCCTGATATCGGTTGTTGGTCCAATAGGGAGGAACTGCATGGATCGTCGTTCATTCATCCGCAAGGCCGGGGTCACCGGCGTGGGCGCAGCGGCGGCTGCCGCTACGCTAGCCGCACCGGCAATCGCCCAGTCCAATCCGAAAGTGACGTGGCGGTTGGCGTCATCCTTTCCCAAGTCACTCGATACGATCTATGGCGGCGCCGAAGTCTTCTCCAAGATGCTGTCTGAGGCGACGGACGGCAATTTCCAGGTCCAGGTCTTCGCCTCCGGCGAACTCGTGCCCGGCCTGCAGGCCGCCGACGCCACCACTGCCGGCACTGTCGAGGCCTGCCACACGGTGTCATACTATTATTGGGGCAAGGACCCGACATGGGCGCTCGGTGCGGCGGTGCCGTTCTCGCTCAACGCGCGCGGCATGAACGCCTGGCACTATCATGGCGGCGGCATCGACCTGTTCAACGAGTTTCTTGCCACGCAGGGTCTTTTCGGCCTGCCCGGCGGCAACACCGGCGTGCAGATGGGCGGCTGGTTCCGCAAGGAGATCAACACCGTCGCCGACCTGTCCGGCCTCAAGATGCGCATCGGCGGCTTTGCCGGCAAAGTGGTGCAGAAGCTCGGCGTCGTGCCGCAGCAGATCGCCGGTGGCGACATCTATCCGGCGCTGGAAAAAGGCACGATCGACGCCGCCGAATGGGTCGGCCCCTATGACGACGAGAAGCTCGGCTTCTACAAGGTCGCGCCCTACTACTATTATCCCGGCTGGTGGGAAGGCGGCCCGACCGTCCATCTCTTGTTCAACAACGCCAAGTACGAGGAGCTGTCGCCCGCCTACAAGTCGCTTGTGCACACCGCCGCGCACGCGGCGGACGCCAACATGCTGCAGAAATACGATTTTCTCAATCCTGCGGCGGTGAAGCGGCTGGTGGCCGGCGGCGCGAAATTGCGCCCGTTCAGCCAGGACATCATGGCCGCCTGTTTCGAGAAGGCCAATGAGGTCTACACCGAAATGGAAGCCACCAACGCACCGTTCAAGAAGATCTGGGACTCGATCAAGGGCTTCCGCAAGGAGCACTATCTGTGGGCGCAGGTGGCCGAGTACAATTACGACACCTTCATGATGGTCCAGCAGCGCAACGGCAAACTGTAGGCTGGGATCTGTCCCTTCTCCCCGTCACTATACGGGGAGAAGGTCCCGGCAGGTGGATGAGGGGCGGCGCAAACTTCGGCGATTGATCGCCTTGGGCTTGGTAGCCGCCCCGAAATTATAGGCTATCTTTCCAAGCGTTGACGCTGCACCTCACCTGCCTGCCGGCATCCTCTCCCCGTATAGTGACGGGGAGAGGGACGCGGTCATCGTCGTTTCGCCAATCGCCAACGTCGCAGGATTGAGGCTGCCCTTCATTCCCTGCCCGGCACCACCAACACCTTGACCTCGCCGGGGGCGGCCGGGTTGGCGATCACCGAGGCGGCTTCCTCCAGGCCGACCTGCCTTGAGATGAGCTTGTCGATCTCGATTGCGCCGGACGCGACAAGGTCCGCTGCCCGCCTGTGGGTGAAGGGATTGATGAACGAGCCGAGAACCTTCAGCTCGCGAAACAGGATGTCGAACGGTTCGAAGGGCACTTTCACGCCTTGCGGCATCACGCCGACGATCACCACCGTGCCGCCGGACTTCGCCAGCCGCATCGATTGTTCGACGGTATCGGGGACACCGGCGCATTCGAGCACCACGTCGGCCCCGCCGGGCACAAGGCCGGTTGGGCCGGCGATCGCCTCGATCGGGTCGACCGCGTTTGGGTCGACCGTCGCCGTTGCACCGAGCTCTTCGGCGAGCGCACGGCGGGAGGCCTGCCGCGTCGACAGGATGATGGTCGCCGCTCCTGCGAGCCTCGCCAATTGCACGGTAAGCAGGCCGATGACGCCGCCACCAAGCACCACCACGGCAGCGCCGGGTCTGATTCCGGCGAGGTCGACAGCGTGCAGGCAGCAGGCCAGCGGCTCGCAGAAGGCGCCATGCGTTGGCTTGAGGTTCGCAGGCAGAAGAAAGGCCTGGCTCTGCGGCATCACGACGTAGTCGGCGAAGCCGCCGTCGCGATGGATGCCGATGGCCCTGAGATTGCTGCACAGATTGACGCGGCCGGCTCGGCAATGACTGCAGCGTCCGCAGAAGATGTTGGGATCGCCGGTAACACGGTCACCGATGGCGATGCCGGAAACCGCGTCGCCGACAGCCTCGACGATGCCGCAGAATTCGTGACCAAGCGTCACCGGCGGGCTCGAAGGGAATTCGCCGTGGAGGAGGTGACGGTCGGTGCCGCAAACGCCGCAGGCTTCGACGCGCACCAGAACGTCCTGCGGTCCCGCAACAGGCTTGTCGACCTCCCGTAGCGCAATGCTGCCCACGGCTTCCAGGCGCACGGCTCTCATAACATCCTCACTCAGGTTCTCAGTGTTCACACATCAGTTGAAGTTCGGCGGCTGCGACAGGTCGGTCGCCGGCGGCGCCGGCTTGGCGGGCGGTGTCTCGCCGAAATTCGGCGGCTGCGAGAGATCGTTCGACGGTGGCGCCGCGGGTGATGGGCCACCGTTGGCTGGTGGTGGTGTGCCGAGAGGCGCAAGGCCTGGCATATCAGGCAAGTTGATCTCGATCGTTCCCGGATCGACGGCCGCACCCTTGTAGCGCATGACCATTTGCGGGAAGGCGATGGTCAGCCCGATCATGATCACCTGGATGCAGACGAAGGGCACGGCGCCCCAATAGATCTGGCCGGTGGTCACCGGCGCGATCTGCTTGCCGGTGAGGCGATCGAGATAGGGCGCGCGCGCGGCGACAGAGCGCAGGTAGAACAGCGCAAAGCCGAAAGGCGGGTGCATGAAGCTTGTCTGCATGTTGACGCCGAGCAGCACGCCGAACCAGATCAGGTCGATGCCGAGCTTATCGGCAGCCGGTGCCAAGAGCGGTACGATGATGAAGGCGAGCTCGAAGAAGTCGAGGAAGAAGGCGAGCACGAAGACCAGGATGTTGACGCCGATCAGGAAGCCGACTTCGCCGCCCGGCAGCGACGTCAACAAATGCTCGACCCAGACGTGGCCGTTGACGCCGTAGAAGGTCAGCGAGAACACCCGCGCGCCGACCAGGATGAACAGCACGAAGGAGGAAAGCCTGGTCGTTGACGCGAGCGCCTGCTTGATGACATCCAGCGACAACCGCCCCTTCATGGCTGCCATCGCCAGGGCGCCAACCGCGCCCATGGCGCCGCCCTCCGTGGGGGTCGCGATGCCGAGGAAGATGGTGCCCAGCACCAGGAAGATCAGTGCCAGAGGCGGGATCAAAACGATGATCACCTGCTGCGCCAACCTGGACATCATGTTGATGTTGAGGCCCTTGTCGGCGATCGCCACGATGTAGATGAGGATCACGCCGATGCTGGCGCCAAGGATGTCGGCATTGTCGCCATGCGCCGGCTCAAGGTAGCGATATGCCGCATAGGAAGCCGCGACTGCCACCAGCAGTGCCGCGAGCAGCGACAGCACGCCGTGGCCAAGCGTGCGGGCCGCCAGCGGCAACGCCGGCATCGAGTTCGGCCGGACAATCGACATGATCAGGATGTAGAGCGTGTAAAGGCCGGTCAGCACCAGGCCGGGGATCAGCGCGCCGGCATACATGTCGCCGACCGAACGGCCGAGCTGGTCGGCCAGAACGATCAGCACCAGCGACGGCGGGATGATCTGGGCGAGTGTGCCGGATGCCGCGATGACGCCCGACGCCAGTCGTCGGTCATAGCCGTAGCGCAGCATGATCGGAAGCGAGATAAGTCCCATGGCGATGACCGACGCCGCCACGACGCCGGTGGTTGCTGCCAGCAGCGCACCGACGAAGATCACCGCATAGGCAAGGCCGCCGCGAACCGGGCCGAACAGCTGGCCGATCGTGTCGAGCAGGTCCTCGGCCATGCCCGATCGTTCCAGCACGATGCCCATGAAGGTGAAGAACGGGATTGCCAAGAGCGTGTCGTTCGACATCACCCGGCTGCCGTAGAAATTGTCGGGCAGCGCATGCAGCAGCGGCCACGCCAGGTTGATCGAGCCGCCCGAATAGGGCGACAGCACGACGCCGATGAAGAAGAACATCAGGCCGTTTGCGGCGAGTGAAAAAGCGACGGGATAGCCGATCAGCAGGAAGATGATCAGCGAAGCGAACATGATCGGCGCCATGTTCTGGGCGATGAACTCGATCATGGGCGCGCCTCCTGGGCGAGCGCCTTGGCTTCTTCGGCAAGGGCTTTCGCCTCGAGCTCGGCCTGTTCGTGCACCGAGATGAACGGATTGGGATCGTCCATGTCGCCGCGCATGATGGCGATCTTCTTGATGATCTCGGAGATGCCTTGCAGCGCCAGCAGGAAGAAGCCGACGAGCAGGATCGCCTTGGCCGGCCAGATGATCAGGCCGCCGGAATTGTTCGACATTTCGCCGCTGCGGAACGACAGCGACACGTAGGGGACAAAATAGATCACCATCAGCGTTACGAACGGCATCAGGAAGAAGACATGGCCGAGCAGGTCGATCCAGTGCTGCACGCGGCGCGACCACATGCCGTAGACGATGTCGATGCGGATATGGTCATTCTGCTTCAGCGTATAGGCGGCGGCCAGCATGAAGGCGGCGCCGAACAGGTACCACTGCAGTTCCAGCCAGGCATTCGACGAGACGTCGAAGACCTTGCGGATGATGGCATTGGCGGCGCTGACCAGGATTGCCAGCAGGATCAGCCACGATATCCACCGGCCGATGAACTCGTTCATACGGTCGATCGTTCTGGATAAAGCGAGCAGCCCTGCCATGCATTTCCTCCCTGAGGTCGAAGGCGCGCCGGCTCCCCTATTTTCCGTCGCGCCGCTGTGGCCCAACGGTATGCCGTGCGTGGTTCGGCGGGTCAACATGGCATGGGCGCGATCAACGCCGTCGTGACGGGAGGCAGGGGATAAGTGCCGACCGGCTGCTGCGTCATGCAACCAAAGTCTGACAGCGGATGCGGCGATCAGGCGATCTTCTGCTGGTCGCGGCCGGGACCGATCAGCACAAGTGCCGCGACCAGGAACAGATACATCCAGCCATCGCGCCATTCGATCGGGAAATAGCCGGCCCATAGCGATTCGGCCATGCCGAAGGCGGCCGCACCGAGCGCGGCCCGAGGCGGCGAGAGATAGCCGCCCACCGCCGTCACGAACAGGATTTTCAGCCCGTAAACGAGGCCCGAGCCGAAGCTGACATTGCCGTAGTAAAGGGCGGCCATGATTCCGGCCAGCGCGGCGCAGAAACCGCCAAACAACACCGCATGCCGGAACACTGCGCGCACGTCCACGCCGCACATGGCAGCCGCTTTGGGATCGTCGGAGACGGCCCGCCAGCGGCGGCCGAAGCCTGAGCTGGCGAACGCCCATGCGGCGAGCATGATTGCCACCAGAACCACCGCGCAATCGATGAGCTGGATCAGCGTCAGCGTCGCCTGGAAGCCGGCATCCTGAGCGAAGACAATGGGTTGCGCCAGCATAGGCGGCAGCCACCAGTCATGCGTGTCGGCGGCGATACGGCTTGCTTCCGACAGCACCAGCAGGATGCCGAGCGTCGTCACCACAATGGCATTGGGCGTGCGGTCGGCCAGCGGTTCGAAGACGCTGCGCGACAGCACGTGGCCGATCAGCGCGGCATAAAGGAAAGCCGTGACGACGCCGAGCACCACTGCCGCCAGCAAGGTCAGCCACAATACCTGATAGCCGAAGGCCACGGTCAGGATCATCGTCTGGCCGCAAAAGGCGAACAGCGCGCCATAGGCGAGATTGGTCCGGTGCAGGATGCCATTGGTCAGCACGTAGCCGAAGGCAAGCAGCGCATAGAGCGCGCCGGAATGCAGCCCGTTCAGCACCTGCTGGAAGAAATAGAGCATAGACAGCTTTCCGGGCGCCGGAGCCCGCGCCAAGGTTTGCATCGTAAAATCTAACTTGTCAAACGCGATTTATCGGTTAGATTTCTGATATGACAGTATCTTGGAGCCCACATCGCTTCACCGGCGGCATTCTTGCGCTCGATACGGCCAACACCGTGGTGTTGCGCAACGATCCGGAAAAGACCTTCGACCGTTTTGCCGATCCGGCCGAGATCGCGCGCTTCGCCAACGCCGCAACCGGCTTTCGCGGTGCCGAGCTTGGCGGCAGACCGCTGGAGGCGACGTCGCCGGACAGCATCGCTCCGGTGGTGCTGGCGATCCGCGAGACGACCGACTGCCTGTTTCGCGGCGCGGTGTCGAAAGGTGCGCTTGCCGCCGGCGACCTCTCCGCTTTTCTCAAGGCCTGCGCCAACGGCCTCGATCGGGGCCCGGCCGAAATCGGCGCCCCGGGCAGACCGTTCGGCGATCCGGCGACGCCGATCGCGTTCGAGGCGGCGCTGGCGGTTTCGGCGTTGTCGCTGCTGCGCGACGACGCGGTCGCCAGGCTCAGGATCTGTCCCAATTGCAGCTGGCTGTTTCTCGACAGGAGCCGCAATTCCAGCCGCCTTTGGTGCGATATGGCTGTGTGCGGCAACCGCCAGAAAGCAAGCCGTCACTATCGCCGCCGCCGCACGGCGGCCCATGAGGTCAACAATGCCTAGGGTTGTTTTTCGTTCGATCCTTGTCGGTGCAGCGCTTATCGCAGCCGTTGCGCTTGGCGCCTGCCGCGACACCGGCGGCGACGGCAAGCTGTTCGAGGTTTCCGGCAAGGTCGTCGTCTTCAACTACCGTCTCGCCCGGGCGACCTATGTCGTGACGCTGCGGCCCCTGCAGCCGATGGGCGAAGGCCAGGTTGCGGTCGCCAGTTTCCAGAATCCGGCCGGCGGCCCTCCCCTGGTAGTCGAGCAGAAGGTCTGGCCGAAGCTCGACAAGGTCAGCCTGGAGAGCCCGGCGCTCACCTGCATCGTCAAGGACAAACCCTATGCGATCTCCATCAGCATCAGGGGTCCTGACGGCACGTTCCTGCAGAAGATCGACACGACGCTGATGTCGAGCGAGGACCAGTCGATCCTTCCCGACCGGCCGCTGGTGGTCGACCAGCTCTATACGGCGAATCCCGATCTTGCCGGCCATCCCGACGGCAAGCTGCCGGGTGAGCCGAAGCCGGATTGCTCGAAAGGCTGACGCGTCTTTGCCGGGCGCGACTGCGTGGAAATTTTCGGTCGCCGGACAACCGCCGCGGACCGATTTCGTGCCGGATACGCGACGGCAGCGGATCGTTCGTTGCGCTTTGCCTGGCACTTTCGATTTCGTTTGACCTGCCTTGCAAGCGGAGAAAGACTGCGCCATCTCACTCCTACGTTGGCTGCGCGCCCCCGGTGCTGTCTCCGCAGAGGAAATGCCTGATGACGCTGCACGACGTCGCGCTCGACGACAAGTTCGATCTTGGCAAGGAGCGCATCTTCCTGTCCGGCGCACAGGCGGTCATCCGCATGCTTTTGATGCAACGCGAGCGCGACCGCCGGGCCGGCCTCAACACGGCCGGCTTCGTGTCCGGTTATCGCGGCTCGCCGCTCGGCGGCCTCGACATGCAGCTGTGGCGGGCGAAAAAGCAGCTGGCGCAGGCCGACATCGTCTTCCAGCCCGGCCTCAACGAGGAGCTTGCCGCCACCGCCTGCTGGGGCTCTCAGCAGACGGAATTAATGGGCGAAGGCAAGCATGACGGGGTGTTTTCGGTCTGGTACGGCAAGGGACCGGGCGTCGACCGCTCCGGCGACGTTTTCCGCCACGCCAACCTCGCGGGATCGTCGAAGTATGGCGGCGTGCTTGCGCTGATGGGCGACGACCATATGGCCGAATCATCGACCAATGCGCACGCCACCGAATTCCTGTTCGTCGACACCATGGTGCCGATCCTCAACCCGGCCGGCGTTCAGGAGATCATCGACTACGGCCTCTACGGCTTTGCCATGTCGCGCTTCGCCGGCACCTGGGCGGCTATCAAATGCGTCAAGGACAACATCGAATCGACGGCCTCGGTCGATGCCGCGCTCGAGCGCCTGAACATCGTCGTGCCGGAGTTCGATATGCCGCCCGGCGGCCTCAACATCCGCGATGAGATCGACATGCTCGGCCAGGAGGAGCGCCTGCATGAATACAAGCGCGCCGCTGCGTCCGCCTTCATCCATGCCAACGGCCTGAACGGCATCGTCTATTCGGGCGGCCGGGCGCCGAAGCTCGGTATCATCACGCTCGGCAAGAGCTATCTCGATGTCCGCCAGGCGCTGGAAGACATCGGCGTCGACGAGGCCGCCGCCAACCGCATCGGCATCCGCCTGTTCAAGGTCGGCTGCCCATGGCCGCTCGACCTGCAGCATATCGCCGAATTCGCCCGCGGCCTCGACACCATCGTCGTCGTCGAGGAGAAGCGCTCGCTGATCGAGGTGCAGCTGCGCGAAAACCTCTACGGCACCGCCACCCAGCCGGCGATCGTCGGCAAGAAGGACGAGCGCGGCGACTGGCTGTTCCCGGCCAAGGGCGCGCTCGACCCCAACGAGATCGCCATTGCGCTGGGCGAGCGCATCCTGCGCACAATCGGCCCTTCGGAAGAGATCACTGCCAAGGTGGCGAAGCTGCGCCAGTTCCAGGCGATGCTTGCCGACACCAGCGATATCGGTTCGCGCACGCCGTTCTTCTGCTCCGGCTGCCCGCACAATTCCTCGACCAAGGTGCCCGACGGCTCGATCGCCGCCGCCGGTATCGGCTGCCATTTCATGGCGCTGTGGATGGACCGCAACACGGTCGGCTTCACCGCCATGGGGGGCGAGGGCGCACAATGGGTCGGCCAGGCGCCATTCTCCAAGCGCGGCCACATTTTCCAGAATCTCGGCGACGGGACCTACAATCACTCCGGCACGCTGGCGATCCGCTTCGCGCTGTCGACCGATGCCAACATCACCTACAAGATCCTCTACAACGACGCCGTCGCCATGACCGGCGGCCAGCCGCATGAAGGCGGCCTGACTGTCGACATGATCGCCAGGCAGGTGCGCGCCGAAGGCGTCGAGCGCATCGCCATCGTCACCGACGAGCCGGACAAATATGCAGGAAAGGCCGAATTCCCCTCCGGCGCCACCATCCACCACCGCGACGACCTCGACCTCGTCCAGCGCGAGTTGCGCGACGTCAAGGGCGTCTCGGTGCTGCTCTATGACCAGACCTGCGCCGCCGAAAAGCGCCGCCGCCGCAAGCGCGGCACCTTCCCGGATCCCGACAAGCGGGTCTTCATCAACGAACTGGTCTGCGAGGGCTGCGGCGATTGCGGGGTGCAATCGAACTGCGTCTCGATCCAGCCGGTCGAAACCGAGTTCGGCCGCAAGCGCAGAATAGACCAGTCGAGCTGCAACAAGGACTTCTCCTGCGTCAACGGCTTCTGCCCGTCCTTCGTCACCGTGCACGGCGCCAAGATCAGGA
The DNA here is from genome assembly GCF_040320535.1 of Mesorhizobium sp. M0676. Lineage (NCBI taxonomy): Bacteria > Pseudomonadati > Pseudomonadota > Alphaproteobacteria > Hyphomicrobiales > Phyllobacteriaceae > Mesorhizobium > Mesorhizobium sp. M0676. The sequence goes on along the minus strand of NZ_JAMYPU010000009.1, from coordinate 177,905 downwards.
AGGCCGAAGGCATTGCCGGGCGCTCCGACCCGCTTGACGGCGTGCCGGTGCCAGCCGAATTCCCGCTCGGTAGCGAGGGTTGGGCGGCGATCATCGACGGCGTCGGCGGCACCGGCGTCGTCACCATAGGTGCTGTGCTCGGTATGGCCGCCCATCTCGAGGACAAGGGCTGCGGCATGATTGACATGGCCGGCCTCGCCCAGAAGGGCGGTTCGGTGTTCACCCATGTCCGCATCGCCCGCACGCCGGACGACATCCACGCGATCCGCGTTTCGGCCGGCAAGGCCGACCTGGTACTCGGCTGCGACCTTGTCGTGTCCGGCGCCAAGAAGGTGCTTGGCGCGGTGCGCGAAGGCCATACCATCTTCCTCGCCAACACCGCCGAGATCATGCCCGGCGAATTCGCCCGTTCGGCCGATTTCTCGCTGCCGATCGAGCGCCTGAAGAAGGCGATCCGTGCTGCTGCAGGCGAAGACAAGACGCATTTCTTCGACGCCACGCGCACCGCCACCCAATTGTTCGGCAATTCGCTCGGCGCCAACATGTTCATGCTCGGCTTCGCTTTCCAGCATGGCGGGCTGCCGCTGTCGGCGCAAGCCGTTGAAAGAGCAATCGAATTGAACGGCGAGGCGGTGGCGATGAACATCGCCGCGTTCCGCTGGGGCCGGCGCGCCGCGCATCAGCCGGACTTTGTGCGCGGCCTCATCGCGCAGCCGGGCAAGGCCACTGAGATCGCCGAGACGCTGGACGATATCATCGCCCGCCGCGTCGCTTTCCTCTCTGCCTATCAGAATGCCGCCTATGGCAGGCGCTATGCCGAGAAGCTGGCGGTTTTGCGTGCTGCCGAGGCCAAGGGCGTGCCTGGCTCGACCGCGGTGACTGAGGCCGCCGCCAGAAACCTGTTCAAGCTGATGGCGATCAAGGACGAATATGAGGTGGCGCGGCTCTACACCGACGGCTCCTTCGCTATGGAGCTCTCAAAACAATTCCAGAGCTACGACAAACTCGAATTTCATCTGGCGCCACCGATCATGGGCAGGCGCGGCAATGACGGCAAGCCGAGGAAATCGAGCTTCGGCCCGTGGATGATGAAGGGATTTCGCCTGCTGGCGGCGCTGAAAGGCCTGCGCGGCACGGCCTTCGACGTCTTCGGCTACAGCACTGAGCGGCGCATCGAGCGGCAGCTTCTGGCCCGCTATGAGGCCGATCTGGAGCTTGTCGCCAAGGCACTTGCGCCAGGCAGGATCGAGGCCGCCATCGCCCTTGCCTCGGTGCCGGCGCTCATTCGCGGCTACGGCCATGTGAGGCAGGCCAGCGCCGAAAAGGCGGCGGATGAACGAAATCGCCTTCTTGAACGATTCAAGTTGCCGGTGCAGCCAGGCGCATTACAAGCCGCTGAGTAGCCGAAAGGGCCGGAAAAACAGGCCCTTCAGCGCGAGCTAAAGGTTTTTTAATGGGACTATGCCAAGGCTGTGGTTCAGTTGGGCGCCAGTAATGGGCAGAACAAAGACCGATAACATCCCTGTGGATGTTTATATCCAGTTTGTGCGCTCGTTGTTCGACAACGCGCATATGCTGGTCATTGGCGCGCTTTGCCACGCAACCGCCAGCCTTATGGTCTATTGGCGCAACGGCCAGCCTGTCTTCCTGGTTCTTGCCGGAGCACTGCTTGGCATCGGCGTTTGGCGGTATTTCAGCTTGCGGCGGTTCCATCGCCTGGGTGGTTCCATCCACGATGCCTTGGATGCGACACGATGGGAGCGCGAATATATCCTGAACGGCAGCATCCAGGGGCTGATGCTGGGCCTGTTCTGCTTCATTTCGATCTATGTCTACTCGGATGCGTATGCCGAGATCGCAGCGCTCGCCATAACGCTTGGCTCTCTGGTCACGGTCGTAGGCCGAAACTACGGCTCGCCCCGCATGGTCACGATCTTCGCGGTAACCTTCGTCGGGCCGATCGCAGCAGCCCTTATCCTCAGGTTTGACATCCCCAGTGTCGTGCTTGGGCTGCTCATCATCCCGTTCATGTTCATCATCAAGGGCAGTGCCGACCATGTGCGCAACGTGCTGTTCTCGGCCGTGGTCGGGCATAAGCAGGCGAGGCAAATCGCGCAGCGCTTCAACCGCGCACTCAACACCATGTCGCATGGCCTGGTCATGCTCGGACCCGACGGCAAGGTCGTGGTCGGCAATGCCGAAGCAGCGCATCTGATGTCGCTGCGCTCGCCCGACCAGCTGCTCGGGCGGTCGATCCATTCGCTGCTCCTGCGCGGCGTTGCGGGCGGCATGCTGGCGCCGAAAGACTGCCGCTATGTCGAAGCGCAGCTGACGCGCGCGTTGCGCGAAGGCCGTGACCGCAAGGTGCTGGTCTCCTTCTCCAATGGCCAGCACTACGAGTTCTCGGCCCGCGAGGGCAATCAGGACCTCGGCGTCATCACCTTCGAGGACGTCACCGCCCGCGTCGAGTCCGAAGAAAAGATCCGCTTCATGGCGCGCTATGACAGCCTCACCGGCCTGCCGAACCGCGCCTATTTCCATGAGCTCGTCGGCGAGGCCATGGCGTCGGGCAGCCGCGACCGGCTGTGCGCGCTGGCGGTGCTCGATCTAGACGATTTCAAGAGCGTCAACGACACACTTGGCCATCCGGTCGGCGATGGGCTGATCTATGCCGTTGCCGAGCGACTGGCGGCCGTCGCCGGGCAAGGCGTCAATGTCAGCCGTTTCGGCGGCGACGAGTTCATGATCTTCTTCGACCGCGTCGAGGATGAAAGCCATCTGACCGGCCTGCTCGACCAGATCTTTGCCGATCTGCAGGGCGAAGTCGATGTCGCTGGTCACAGCCTGCGCATCCAGGCAAGCGCGGGCACCGTGCTGTCCAGGGTCGAGGACACCGATGTCGACGCCATGATCGTCAAGGCGGATCTGGCGCTCTACAAGGCCAAGGAACTCGGCAAGAACAACTGGCGACTGTTCGAGGCGGCGATGGATGCGGCGTTCCGCAACCGCCAGATGATGAAGGCCGACCTGCGCACGGCGGTCGAAGGCAAGGCGCTGCGGGTGGTCTATCAGCCCATCGTGGCGATGAACACCATGCGCATCGCCAGCTGCGAGGCGCTGTGCCGCTGGGATCATCCCGACCTCGGGCCGGTTTCGCCCAGCGTCTTCATTCCGCTGGCCGAAGAAATGGGCATCATTTCCGAGATCAGCACCTTCGTGCTCGCGGCTGCCTGCGCCGAATGCGCCAAATGGCCCGCACAGACCAGCGTCTCGGTCAACCTTTCGGCCAAGGATTTCCGCAGCCGCGACGTCGTCCAGAAGGTTCGCGACGCGCTTGCCACTTCGGGGCTCGCCGCCGGCCGCCTCGAGATCGAAGTCACCGAAACCGCGCTGCTCGACGACAAATCGCTGACGCGCCAGTATATCGAGGAACTGAAGCAGCTTGGCGTGCGCATCGCGCTCGACGATTTCGGCACCGGCTATTCAAGCCTGAGCTACCTCCACAAGCTGCCGCTCGACAAGATCAAGATCGACCGTTCGTTCCTGATGGACGTGACCCAGAACAAGCGTTCGCTCGACTTGTTGAAGGGCATCGTGGACCTGACCCGCGTGCTCGGGCTGACCGTCACCATCGAAGGTGTGGAAACGTTCGAACAGCTGAAGATCCTGGTGCATTCGGTGAAACCCGACCTCGTCCAGGGCTTCCTCTTCGGCGCAGCTCTCAGCGCGTCCGGCATCGAAACGATGTCCAGTGTGACCTGGCCCTTCGCCGCGGAATTGCGGCCCGTCGCCAAACTCGCGACCACATGAAGCCCAACCTTTAAATCGCGCTTGGAAGCCGTCAAAAAAGCTGTGAATTGCCAAAACGTTAACCTATTGTTAACGTTAATATTCGGTAAACACAGACGATTAGAGTTTCATCTTCTTGTTCATTCGGTCGTCCGGTATGGTTTTAGTTGCGACGGCACGAGGGTAACAATGGAAACTCAGCTAGCAGGTATGCCTCTGGTGGCTTCTAGGGCCACCGCTCAGTCTCCTTCGGTGTTTTCTCGTCATATCATGGACGTCCTGGAGCACGTCGAGTATCGCCTTTGCGACGGTGCCGAGGATTTGGAAGCCATCTATCGACTTCGCTACAAATCCTACCTTCATGCTGGCATGGTGAAGCCCGATGCCTCGCGTATGGTAAAGGACGACTTCGACGATCTGCGCAATTCCTACCGATTTGGCGTGTTCTTCGATGGTGTTCTGGTCAGCACCATCAGAATCCACTACGCCTGCGCGAAATACCCTGTTTCCCCCAGCACGGCCGTGTTCGGCGACACGCTGGCGCGGCGGCTGGCAGTTGGCGAGACGTTCGTCGATCCAAGCCGTTTCGCTGCCGATATCGAGTGGTCGACCAGCCTGCGCGTGCTGCCCTACGTGACGCTCAGGCTTGCGGTCGTAGCTTGCAGCCACTTTAAACCGACATATTGCCTGACGGCGGTCAAGGAAGAGCATGCCGGCTTCTATCATCGCATCTTCCGTTCCGAGCAGGCGGTGCCCCCGCGCATCTATCCCGGTCTCACCGTTCCCGTGCATCTGTTCCAGTCGAAGTGCTCCGAAAACATGCAGGCGACGCTGGATCGCTTCCCGTTCTTCAACTCCACGGCGTTCGAGCAGCGCATGCTCTTCCAACGCCCCAAGAGCGGCGAACTCGCACCGCTAACCATCCTGCCCACCGCCAAGTTTTTCCGCGAAGCCGCCTGACACCACTGAAGCCTGCGTAATTCGGCACGCGAACTCTGGAGCTTTCCCGCCGCTTCCGCGTTCTGGATGACGCCGACGCGGCCATAGAAAGGAACCGACATGCATATTCCCGAGCTAGCACTGACCCCGCTGATCTCGCTGATTGCCGGCGTGCTGATCCTGGTGATGCCGCGGCTGCTCAACTACATCGTCGCGCTCTATCTGATCGTCATTGGGCTGCTCGGGCTGTTTCCGCATCTGGCCGGTTGAAACGCAAAACCCTCAACGTTCGACGTTAGGCCGGCGACAAGCCCTATCGCCGGCTTTCAACATTCCTTTGAGGCTGTTGTCACTGGTCGTGCGGCAATAGCGCCATTGCTCTTGGCCCGGCTTTTCGCTATGTGCCTCAAAGATGTCTTCGAAGGGGTATTCCTATGGCTGATCACACGCCGACCGGTCCTGTCGAACTGGGCGCGAAGATGGACTATGCCGAACATGACCGCACCTATCATGGCTTTCTGGCGCTGGCCAAATACGGCTCGCTGTTCTGCGGCGCCCTGCTCCTGGCCATGGCTTTCGGCTTCTTCGCAGGCGGCTTCTTCTCCGCGACCATCCTGTTCGTGCTGATCCTCGCCCTCGGCGCCTTCATTCTCCGATAGTCTCTTCAGACCCTTGCCAAGGGCGTAGCCGGACATCCGGCCGCACTCTTTCGCAAGGCCGCACTCTTGCGCAAACAGGTTCCAGCCGAAAGGATCATGCGGTGGGACAGACGGTTTTCATCCCTCGCGAGCTCGATGCCAGCGAGCCTCGTGTCGCGGCCTCGCCCGATACCGTGAAGCGGCTGGCGGCGCTGGGCTTCGACGTCACCGTCGAGACGGGCGCCGGCACCAGGTCGCGCATCCCCGATGAGGAGTTCGCCAAGGCGGGCGCCGCGATCGGCAAGGCTTCGGATGCGAGCCGGGCGAATGTAGTGCTGAAGGTGCGCCGGCCGACCGATGCCGAGTTGAAGGGCTACAAATCGGGTGCGGCGGTCATTGCCATCATGGATCCCTACGGCAATGACGCCGCGGTCGCGGCGCTTGCCGAGGCTGGGATCACCGCCTTCTCGATGGAATTCATGCCGCGCATCACCCGCGCCCAGTCGATGGACGTGCTGTCGTCGCAGGCCAATCTCGCCGGCTACCAGGCCGTGATCGACGGCGCATCGGAGTATGACCGCGCGCTGCCGATGATGATGACGGCGGCCGGCACCGTGCCGGCGGCGAAGATCTTCATCATGGGCGTCGGCGTTGCCGGCCTGCAGGCGATCGCCACGGCGCGCCGTCTCGGCGCCGTCGTCACCGCCACCGACGTTCGTCCCGCCGCCAAGGAACAGGTGGCGTCGCTCGGCGCAAAGTTCCTCGCCGTCGAGGACGAGGAGTTCAAGGCGGCCGAGACCGCCGGCGGCTACGCCAAGGAAATGTCGAAGGAGTACCAGGCCAAGCAGGCAGCGCTCACCGCTGAGCACATCGCCAAGCAGGACATCGTCATCACCACGGCGCTGATCCCCGGCCGTCCGGCGCCGAAGCTGGTGTCGGCGGCGATGGTCGCCTCGATGAAGCCGGGCTCGGTGATCGTCGACCTCGCCGTCGAGCGCGGCGGCAATGTCGAAGGCGCAGTTGCAGGCCAGGTGGTGACCACGGCCAATGGCGTGAAAATCGTCGGCCACCTCAACGTGCCCGGCCGCGTCGCCGCATCGGCCTCGCTGCTCTACGCCAGGAACCTGTTCGCCTTCCTCGAGACGCTGGTCGACAAGACCAGCAAGACGCTCGCCATCAACCGCGAAGACGATCTGGTCAAGGCGACGATGCTGACCGACGCTGGCCGCGTGGTGCATCCGGCCTTCGCCAAGGCGGCGGAACAGCCCCATTTCGAACCGGCGGCCATTCCGGCCAAGACCATTGTGGCTGATGCCACGCCGAAGAAGGCTGCACAGAAAAAGGCGTCCGACAAAGCCACTGCCGGCAAGTCCGCCGCCAAGCCGAAGGGGATCGCGTGATGGATCAGACCTTGCAGAAAGCCCTCGATCAGCTCGACCAGGCAAGTGCCGCCGTCCGGCTGGCTGTGCAGAACCTGGCCAACGCGCCCGGTGGCGCCGATGCGGCGGGCGATGCCGCGCACGCACTGTCCGGCGGCGCCATCGATCCCTTCGTCTTCCGCTTCGCCATCTTCGTACTTGCGATATTCGTCGGATACTACGTCGTCTGGTCGGTGACGCCGGCGCTGCACACGCCGCTGATGGCGGTCACCAACGCCATCTCCTCGGTCATCGTCGTCGGCGCGCTGCTGGCCGTCGGCATCTCGGCCTCCGGCATTGCCACCGGCTTCGGCTTCGTCGCGCTGATGCTGGTCTCGGTCAACATCTTTGGCGGCTTCCTGGTCACCCAGCGCATGCTGGCCATGTACAAGAAGAAGGACCGGTAGAGAGCCATGAACGCCAACTTCGCGTCCTTCCTCTACCTGGTCTCCGGCGTCCTGTTCATCATGGCGCTGCGCGGCCTGTCGCATCCGACCACCAGCCGCCAAGGCAATCTCTACGGCATGATCGGCATGGGCATTGCCATTGCCACCACGCTGGCGCTGGCGACTCCGTCCGCCGGGCGCTTCGGCCTGATCGTGCTTGGTCTGGCCATCGGCGGCGGCGTCGGCGCCGTTACAGCGCGCCGCATCGCCATGACTTCGATGCCGCAGCTGGTCGCCGCCTTCCACTCGCTGGTCGGCCTTGCCGCCGTCATGGTGGCGGCAGCCGCCATCTACGCGCCGGAAAGTTTCGGCATCGGCACGAATGGCGACATCCACGCCCAGGCGCTGATCGAGATGAGCCTTGGCGTTGCCATCGGCGCCATCACTTTCACCGGCTCCGTCATCGCCTTCCTCAAGCTCGATGGCCGCATGTCGGGCAAGCCGATCATGATCGGCGGCCGTCACATCATCAACGCGGTCCTCGGCATCGCGCTGATCGTGCTGATCGTGCTTCTGGTCACCACCGAGGCCAAGCTGGTGTTCTGGCTGATCGTCGCGGCGTCGCTGGCGCTCGGCGTCCTCTTGATCATCCCGATCGGCGGCGCCGACATGCCGGTCGTCGTCTCGATGCTGAATTCTTATTCCGGCTGGGCCGCCGCGGCACTCGGCTTCACGCTTGGCAATCTGGCGTTGATCATCACCGGCGCGCTGGTCGGCTCGTCCGGCGCCATCCTGTCCTACATCATGTGCAAGGGCATGAACCGGTCGTTCATCTCGGTCATCCTCGGCGGCTTCGGCGGCGAGACCGTGGCGGTTGCCGATGACGGCATCGAACGCACGGTCAAGCAGGGCTCGGCCGACGACGCTGCCTATCTGATGATGAACGCACAGAAGGTCATCATCGTGCCGGGCTACGGCATGGCGGTCGCCCAGGCCCAGCACGCGCTGCGCGAAATGGCCGACAAGCTCAAGGCCAATGGCGTGGATGTCAAATACGCCATCCACCCCGTGGCCGGCCGCATGCCCGGCCACATGAACGTGCTGCTCGCCGAAGCCAATGTTCCCTATGACGAAGTGTTCGAACTGGAAGACATCAACTCCGAGTTCGCGCAGGCCGATGTCGCCTATGTCATCGGCGCCAATGACGTCACCAATCCGTCCGCCCGCGACGACAAGTCGTCGCCGATCTACGGTATGCCGATCCTCGACGTCGACAAGGCCCGCACCTGCCTGTTTGTCAAGCGCTCGCTCGGCTCGGGCTACGCCGGCATCGACAACACGCTGTTCTACAAGGACGGCACCATGATGCTGCTCGGCGACGCCAAGAAGATGACCGAGGAAATCGTCAAGGCCATGGATCACTGATCCCGCCGCAACCTTCCACTGGAAGGTTGTCGGTCCATCATCGGAAACAAAAAAGCCCGGTTCGACCGGGCTTTTCTATGTTGAAGACCGGTTCAGCGGCTGGTCAGGAAAACCGCTTCCTCGTCGTCGCGCTGCCTGCCGCCCAGTGCTGCCGCAGCGCTGGCGATGAAGGCGCCGATAACCAGCGACAGGGCGCCAAGCAGTGCGAAGGTGGCGCTGCCTTTCCGGGCGGCGTCGGCGGCCTGCTTGGCCTTGACCTTGGCGTCCTCGACCCTGGCCACCAGGGCGTCGACACGCGCCTTGGCGTCAGCCTCGGAAAGCCCGGTGCGGGCGGCGACCAGCTGCGACAGATAGGTCTTGTCGTCAGCCGAAATTTCGCCTGCCGCCGCACTGGCAACGAGGATGCGCGAAGCCTGCCCGGCCGCAGCCGCATCGCTGTCCGGATTGGCCGCCGCGAGCCTGGCGGCATCAGCCGGACGGAACAGCGTATCCACAAGATAGGACGTTGCATTGTCGGCCGGTGCGCTGCCGGCATTGGCGGACGCGCCGGCCGAAGCACCCATGGCGGCGCCTGAGGCAACGGTAGAAGCCGCCTGCACGCCTGAACCAAGCACTGCCGACAGCGCCGACCCGAGAATGCCGACGACCAGCAATGTCGCCAGCGCCCAGGCGAGGAGGCCGTGCGCGGTGTCACGGAAATAGACCTCGTCGGTGTGGATGCCGACCCATTTGGTGCGCAGGCGTCCGGCAAGATAGCCACCGACCCCGGAGGACAGCCATTGCACGATGATGAGCCAGATCGCGCCGGACACCGCGAAGGTGGTCAGCGAGGCACTGGCGCCGGACCATGGCGAGACCATGGTCAGCCCCAGTCCTGAGCCGAGCAGCATGAGGATGAAGGTCAGCGTCGAGGCCGCGAAGGCGCCGGCGATGATCGGCCCCCAGCTGACGGCCGTGGCGGAGGATTCTGTTGAAGCAGATACGTCGACAGCCGATACGGTGGACTGCATCGACGCCTCCTACCGTACGAACAGCATGATGAGAATGATGATCGGGATCGGAATACCGAGCAACCAGAGCAAAATACCGCGTCCCATAAAGAGCCTCCCTGCGAGAAATTGATCGATGTCGTCACAATGTTCCTGAGCGATTTCCGTTCCGAGGAGCAATGAAATGATTTGCTTACCGGGAACGGAACTATTTTCCGCGCGGCCCGAGGCACGACTGCGAAACTGTGGATTGGTTCACGGAGGTCCACATGGGCTGCCGTGTATTGTTGGCTCGGTGAGCCGGGGGTAGCATGAGCGATCCCGCCGTCGGATGTCGTCAACGGAGACGCTGATGCCCAAGACTGTCGCATCGCTGGCTTACAAAAAGGCGCAGCCCAGCCAGGCGGTGGTGATCGTGCATGGCATGGGCGAGCAGCGGCCGATGGGTACGCTGAGGGGATTCGTCCAGGCGGTCTGGAGCAGCGATCCCACCCGTGCTCCACCCTACGCCCAGATTCCCGATCCGGCCGTTTCCGGCGCCACGATCAACCAGAGCTGGATCACGCCCGACAGCCGGACCAAGTCACACGAGCTGCGCCGCATCACCACGCCCTACGACGTCGATGGCCGCCGTACCGATTTCTACGAGCTTTATTGGGCCGACATCACGCAAGGCACGACGCGCGGCCGGCTGGCCGCCTGGGTGACGAACCTGTTGTGGCGCAAGCCCGCCGACATTCCGCTCGACGCCCGCAAGCTTTACGTCGCCACACTTCTGATCGTTATCGTCATTCTGGGCGCAGCACTCGTGCTGGCAACATCGGTCTGGCAACAGGCCGTTACCTTGACGACCGGCCTGATGATCACCACCCTCGCTTCTTTTGTCATCTGGGCGGTGGATCAGTTCGCCCTGCCCTATTTCGGTGACGTCGCCGCTTATGTGCGCGCCGAGGCGGCGACGATCGAGAAGCGTGCGCTGATCCGCGACAGAGGCCTGACGTTGCTCAAGACGCTGATGAAGGACGATGCTTACGACCGCATCGTGCTAGTCTCGCACAGCCTTGGGTCGATCATCGCCTATGATTTGCTGCAGATCCTGTGGGCCGAGTTCCGGCCGCGAAGGCTGGAAGCGGTCCGCGACAAGGCCAAACTGGCGGCGGTCGAGGCCGTCGACAAGGCAACGCTCGGCTCTGATGGGTCAGCGTGGCCAAAGAACCTTGAAGACCTCGCCGGATTCCGGCGCGGTCAATGGGCGCTCTACCAGCAGCTTCGGACCAAGGACGCCGACCACCCGCTGCCCTGGAAGATCAGCGATTTCGTCACGCTTGGCAGTCCGCTCTCCCACAGCGAATTCCTGGTGACCTACAATCTCGCGGAATTCAGGCGTGGCCTTGCCGAGCGCCTGTTCTCGGCTTGCCCGCCGATTGCCGATGACGGGCGCCCCGGCGGCACCGTGCTTTACCGGGAAGGACACAGCCAAGGCAAGGCGCAGCGCGCGGTGCATCATGGCGCGGTGTTTGCGGCAACGCGCTGGACGAACGTCTACGACCGCGGCAATGGCTGGGCGACAGGCGATCCGATTTCCGGTCCGATGACGGAAAACTTCGGCCCCGGTGTGGAGAACATCCAGATCGAGCTTCGCAGCTCACTTGGCCGTATCTTCACCCACACGCTTTATTGGTCATCGACGGCAAACGGCGTCGAAATCGCCCTGCCGGCGGGCACCGCGCCGCGCTCGCATCTGCAAGTGCTGCGCGACGCGGTGGACCTTGGTCGGAAGCTGGAACCGAGTTGAGCGGAGATTGACTGAAGCCCCTCAACTTCGTCATCCTAGGGCGAAGCAGGAGCGAAGCTCCGTCGCGAAGACCCTGGGATCCATTCCGTGACCTCGGTCGAATGATGCAGCGGCGTAGAATTCTGCACCGTTTTCAAGGCCTTAACCTCACGGCATGGATCCTAGGGTCTGCGCTGCGTCGCTGCGCTCCTTGCTCCGCCCTAGGATGACGAAGCGATGGGCCCCCAGCCCTCAAATGTCCAGATTGGCAACTGACAGCGCGTTGTCCTGGATGAATTCGCGCCGCGGTTCGACCTCGTCGCCCATCAGCCGCGAAAACAGCGAATCCGCATCGGTGGCGTCATTGACCTTGACCTGCAGCAGCGAACGCACATTCGGGTCGAGCGTGGTTTCCCAGAGCTGCTCGGCATTCATCTCGCCGAGGCCCTTGTAGCGCTGCATGGTCAGGCCCTTGCGGCCGGTCGCAAACACCGCGTTGAGCAGCGCCAGCGGCCCCGAAATGGTTTCGGAGACATCCTTGCGGCGCAGCACCGGCGGCTCGCCATAGACTTCCATGAGGCGCGGGGCATAGCGGTCGAGCTGGCGTGCGTCGGCCGAATTTATCAGCCCGGCATCGAGCTGCGCGAATTCCTTGACGCTGCGCACCGTGCGTTCGAACACATAGCCGCCGACGCCTTCATTGGAGGTCGACAGCCGGCCGGTCCAGCCGCGCTCGGTGTCCTCGGCAATGATGTCGAGGCGCTGGGCGACGCGTTCGGCCATGGCATTGGCGCGGCCGAGGTCGTTTAGCACATCGGCGTTGAGCGCGCCGGCGATCGCCGCCTGTTCGACCACGCCCCTGTTGTAGCGCGTGTGCAGCCCGTTGATGAGCTGGCGCACGGCCAGTGCATCATCGATCGAGCCGCGCAGATCCTGTCCGGCCCGCGCCTCGCCGGAGGCAAGCGTCAGCGACGCCTCCTCCAGCCCGGAGCCGATCAGGAACTCCTCGAAGGCGCTCTCGTCCTTGATGTATTGCGAGCTTTTTCCGCGCGTCACTTTGTAGAGCGGCGGCTGGGCGATGTAGAGATGGCCGCGCTCGATCAGCTCCGGCATCTGGCGGAAGAAGAAGGTGAGCAGCAAGGTCCTGATATGGGCGCCGTCGACGTCGGCGTCGGTCATCAGGATGATCTTGTGGTAGCGCAATTTGTCGGCGTTGAACTCGTCCTTGCCGATCGAGGTGCCGAGCGCGGTGATCAGCGTGCCGATCATCTCGGAGCCGAGCATGCGGTCGAAGCGGGCGCGCTCGACATTGAGGATCTTGCCGCGCAACGGCAGGATCGCCTGGTTCTGGCGCGAACGGCCGCCCTTGGCCGAGCCGCCGGCGGAATCACCCTCAACGATGAAGATTTCGGATTTCGCCGGGTCGCGCTCCTGGCAGTCGGCGAGCTTGCCAGGCAGCGAGGTGACGCCGAGCGAGCTTTTGCGGGTGATGTCGCGGGCCTTGCGCGCGGCTTCGCGCGCCGCAGCCGCCTGGATCACCTTGTCGATGACCACCTTGCCCTCGGTCGGGTGTTCTTCCAGCCAGGTGCCGAGCGCCTCGTTGACCAGGCCTTCGACCACCGGGCGCACCTCGGACGAGACCAGCTTGTCCTTGGTCTGCGAGGAGAATTTCGGGTCGGGAACCTTGACCGACAGCACCGCCGTCAGGCCCTCGCGGCAATCGTCGCCGATCAGCGCCACCTTTTCCTTCTTGGTCAGGCCCGAGGACTCGCCATAGCCGGTGATCTGGCGCGTCAGCGCGCCGCGGAAGCCGGCCAGATGGGTGCCGCCATCGCGCTGCGGGATGTTGTTGGTGAAGGCCAGCACGTTCTCGTGGTAGCTGTCGTTCCACCACATCGCCACTTCGACGGTAATGCCGTCGCGCTCGGCCTTGATGGCGATCGGCTTGTCGATCAGCGGTTTCTTGACCCGGTCGAGATATTTGACGAACTCTTCCAGGCCGCCATCATAGTGCAGTTCGTGGCGCACGAGATCGGCATGGCGGGCATCGGTCAAGATGATGCGTACGCCGGAATTCAGGAAGGCGAGTTCGCGCAGCCGGTGCTCCAGCGTGCCGAAGTCGAACTCGACCATGGTGAAGGTTTCGGACGACGGAAAGAAGGTGATCTCGGAACCGCTGCGGCCCTCATAGGTGCCGGGCTGCTTGTTCTGCTCATAGCTGCCGGTCGCCTTGAGCGGCGCATCGGCATTGCCATGCGTGAAGCTCATCTCGAAAATCTGGCCGTTGCGGCGGATTTTCAGCTTCAGCCAGGCCGACAACGCGTTGACCACCGAGACGCCGACGCCGTGCAGGCCGCCAGACACCTTGTAGGAATTCTGGTCGAATTTGCCGCCAGCATGCAGCTGCGTCATGATCACTTCGGCCGCCGAAATGCCTTCGCCAGTGTGAATATCGGTCGGAATCCCGCGGCCATTGTCGATAACGGTGACCGAACCGTCGGGATTGAGCGTCACCGTGACGAGATCGGCATGGCCGGCCAGCGCCTCGTCGATGGCGTTGTCGACCACCTCATAGACCATGTGATGCAGGCCCGAGCCGTCGTCGGTGTCGCCGATATACATGCCCGGCCGCTTGCGGACAGCGTCCAACCCCTTCAAAACCTTGATGGAATCGGCGCCGTATTCGGCCTCAGCGCCGTTGGCGTTGTCGCTTTGATCGCTCATGAAAACCTGTCTGATTGATGCCGCATGCTCAGCGCGAAAAAATGGCTTCGAATCACGCCGCTTTGATGTCCTAGATATAGGCGCAAAAGGCGGTTTTTCCAAGGTTTGCGGGCATTTCAGGGCTGAATCCCGAGCTGGCAGCCGGCTATTTTTTCGCGGCTTTCAATTTGGCCAGAAGACGGCGCAGATATTTGATCGTGGGTTTGTCCCTCGGCGCCAGTTTGCCTGTGCGGTCAAGCTCCAGCGTCAGGTCTAGCGCCTGGGACAACACAGCCTTCGGATTCTTCGCCACATAGGCATAGTTGATGTAGGCCTGTACCAGATCGAATTGCCAGATCGCATTGTCCGGATCGGACAGGGCCAACCGCTGGCGGATGGCCAGGCTGGCTTCGAAGGCCTTCTTCGAGCCCTCATAGTGGCGCTGCTTGGTCTCCAGCAGGCCTATTTCCTCGAACGTGATCGACAGGTCGCGCTGCCAGTCGGAATTGCCCGGGTCGAGATTTGCCAATCGGTTGGCAATGACGAGACTGTCCTGATAGTTCTGCAAAGCACCGGCGATATTGCCCTGGGCATCAAACACGCCGGCAATTTTTTCCAAACAGACCGATAGGTCGCGCTGCCAGTCGGTGTTGCCTGGGTCGCTTGCGGCAAGGTCTCGCGCCGTGGCCAGCGCTTGCTGGTAGGCCTCCAACGCGAGTGGCCAGTCCTTCTGGTCGCCGTAAGCATTGCCGATCTTGGCGTAACCGACCGACAGGTCGCGCTTCAAATCGGTGTCGTTTGAGTCGCGGCGCACCAGCGCTTCGGCGATTATTTGGCTCTTGTTGTAGGCGTCGAGCGCGCCCGCAGCGTCGCCACGCTCGCGCAGAACGTCGCCGATCCTTGTGTAGCTGACGGAGACGGCGCGCTGGTGCCTGGGGTCGTCCGGGTTGTTTTGCGCCAGCGCCAGCCGAATTCTCAGGCTCTCTTCGAATGCAGTCTGGGCGCCATCCAGCTGGCCGGCGGTGCGGGCAAGGCCGCCGATTTCGTCGTAGGTAATGGTCAGGTCGCGCAGCAGATAGACGCTGTTCGGCTCGGCATCGGCCAATTGCTGCTTGATGGACAGGCTTTGCTGGTAGGCCTGGGCTGCCGCACCCAGGTCGCCTTGCGTGGCCAGCACATTGCCGATCTTGTCATTGGCCATGGCGAGATCGCCGAGCCAGTCCTTCTTGTCCGGCACGTCTGTGGTCAGGCCCTGCAACATGTCCCTGGCCGACTCATAGTTTTGCAGGGAGGCCGGCAGATCGCCTTGCGCCATCTTGATGTTGGCGAACTTGATATGGCCGATGGCCAGGTCGCGCTTGACGCTCGGATCGGTTTCCTGGCGCGCTCGCTGCTCAAGATTGGCGACCAGCGCCGCAAAGGCGCGGCCGGCGGCGTCGGTGTTGCCGACCGTTGTGTAGAGGATGCCGAGCTCTTCCAGCGTGCGGCTTTGGCGGTCGGCCTGTTCCAGGCTGAGCGAGGTCTGCCCGGCTTCGCCATAGAGCGCCAGCACCGTTTCATAGTCCTTGATGGCGGTTGCATAGTCCAGGGTGGCACGCGCCGCGCCGCCCGAGAGAAATCGCGTCGCGGCTTCGGACAGGGTGCGGCTGACGAAATTGGCCTTCAACGCCTGGCGCGAGACATTGTCGACGTCGGCGGCCTTGGCGAGGATCACGCGTGCACCATCGAAAGCGCCGAGCGCCAACTGTTCCTCGGCCTGGCGGCGCAGTTCGGTCACCTGCGGGTCGTCGGCGGCCAGCGTCTTCATCTCGCCGCGCACCTTGACGAAGGCGTCGGCGGCCTCGCGCAGCTTGGCGTCCAGGCTTTCGCCGGAGAGATGGCTGGTGTCGGAACTGATCAGCGCGCCATAGAGCGGCGCCAGCGGCATGTCGGCATCGCTGGCGACACGCTCGACCGCGCCGCGCATTTCCGGCGTCACATCGGCCATGGCAAGCAGCAGCCGCTCGCGCTCCGGCAATTGTTCCTTGGCCGCCGAGGCGAAGAACAGCTTCGGCAGCCCGCTCTCGACGTAGGGCAGCTGTTTCCCGCGCGAAAGGTCGTAGACCTCCTGCTGCACCAGCGTCAGCACCGAGCGGATTTCGAGCCCGTCGGTGCCGAGATATTTGGTCAGCGCCGCCGTGAAGGGCGAATTCGCGCCGCTTCCATCAGCCGCCGTCTCGCCGGGCGCCGCCGAAAAGGCGAACAGGATATTTTCCGCCTTGCCGATGCGCCCGAGACCCGGCTTGATCTTGTCCACCAGATCCTTGATCAGCGATGTCGCGCCGCGTCCGTCGCCGCTGCCGCCCGCAAACGGATCGCTGCGGCAGGCGTCGAGCACGATCAGCCCGACCTTGGCGGTGGCTGTCACGGCGTCGCGCACCTCCTCCAGCGGCAGGCTGGTCTTTTCCAGCTGGTCGAGCGAGGAGGCATCGGCGTCGACCGGCAGCAGCCGGTTGTCGCCGGAGATTTCGACGCCATGGCCGGAGAAATACACCAGCGCCACGTCGGCGCCCTTGGCGTCCTCGCGAAAATCGTCGAGAGCCCGGCGCATGCGCCTGAGATCACGATTGGTCTCAAGCACGACTTCGAAGCCGAGCTTCTTCAGCGCCACTTCCATCACCTCGCCGTCATTGACAGGATTGGCCAGCGGCCGCACCAGCCGGTAGTCGTCCTCGGCAATGACCAACGCCACGCGCCGCTCCGCCACCGCTGTGGCGGTGGTCGCAAGCATCAACAGCAAGGCAAACAACAGGCGCAAATCGAACCGCCCCCGGCTCAGTCACCTGCCGACCATTCCACCTCTTTATGGCATGAGCAAGCCGGGGCCGGCTGCGTTACGTAGCCCGCATCGGCTTCAGCGCCTCGCTCCAGCGCGAGAGCTCGTCCAGCATGGTCTTGGTGCCGCCCTGTACCTGCTCGCTGGCCTGGAAGGAGCCGTCGCTCTCCAGCAGTTTCTGATACATCGGCAGCGCGACGCCTTCCGAGATGGGCATGACGCCCACCGCGGTCAGCAGCGGCTTCAGCGCCTGCGCGGCGCGCAGGCCTCCGGAAACGCCGCCATAGCTGAAGATGGCGGCTGGCTTGTATTTCCATTCGCGCGCAAGGTAGTCGATGGCGTTGACGATCGCAGGCGCCACGAAATAATTGTACTCCGGCGCCACGAACACGAAGGCGTCGGCGGCATCAATGACCTTCGACCAGGCTTTGGTGTGGTCGTTCTGGTAATTGCCGAGCCTGGGGTGATGCGGCTCGTCCAAAACCGGCAGATGGAACGTGTCAATGTCGGTCAGCACCGGTTCGAATTTGCCGTGCTCGCGGGCAAAATCCTCCAGCCAGTGGGCGAAGACCGGCCCGGCGCGGCCCGGCCGCGTGCTGCCGATGATGATGTTTAGCTGATGCTTCAAGCGGGCTCTCCTGCTGGCAGTATCTGTTGGTGACTATCACCTACGGCAGAGTGTCCGATTGGACAAGGCGCGAGCGTTTCACAGGCGGTCTCGATCCGATGAACAGATTGTCTGTCGAGGCATTCCCGCTGCAGCGTTTCGGCTTGCCCTTCGGTCACATGGACGCCCGGATCGTCAACCACTACATCTAAGCTATCAGCGGAGTACCTCATGGACACGCAGCCCGTCCCCTTCGTGCCGCCGGCGCCCAAGCCGCGCACGACGCCGCCTTCGACGCTGGAGATGATGCGGATCGTCTACCGCAATCCCCTCGAACTGTGGGGCGAGCACACCTACAACGAACCCTGGATTTCGGCGAATGGCGTCGGCGGGCATCTGATCGTCGCCAACGATCCCGGCCTCATCCGCCACGTGCTGATCGACAACGCCAAGAACTACAAGATGGCGACGGTGCGCCAGATGATCCTGCGGCCGATCCTGCGCGACGGGCTGCTGACCGCCGAAGGCGAGGTGTGGAAGCGGTCGCGCAAGGCGATGGCGCCGGTGTTCACGCCGCGGCATATCTTCGGCTTCGCCGAGCCGATGCTGCGCCGCACGATGCAGTTCGTCGCCCGCTACGAGGAGGGCGGGATGACCGATGTCGCCCACGACATGACGCTGCTCACCTACGATATCCTGGCCGAAACGCTGTTTTCGGGCGAGATTGCGGGCGAGCCCGGCAGTTTCGCGCAGGAAATCGACCGCCTGTTCGAAACCATGGGCCGTGTCGATCCGCTCGACCTGTTGCGCGCGCCCGAATGGCTGCCGCGGCTGACCCGCATCCGCGGCCGCAAGACCATGGCGTATTTCCGCAAGATCGTCACCGATACAGTCAAGATGCGCGAGGAGCGGCTGAAGCGCGACTCCGACACCGCGCCGCAGGATTTCCTGACGCTTCTGCTGCGCGCCGAAGGCCCCGACGGGCTGACGCGGGCGGAAGTCGAGGACAACATCATCACCTTCATCGGCGCCGGCCACGAGACCACCGCGCGGGCACTGGGCTGGACGATCTACTGCCTCGCCGAAGCGCCGTGGGAGCGTGAAAAGGTCGAGCGCGAGATCGAGGCCGTGCTGGCGCGCGAACCCGACCCAACGAAATGGCTCGACGCAATGCCGTTCACCCGCGCCGCCTTCGAGGAGGCGCTGCGGCTTTATCCGCCGGCGCCGTCGATCAACCGCGAGCCGATCGAGACGGAGACCTGGAACGATCTGGTGCTCCCCAAGCGCGCGGCCGTACTGGTGATGCCTTGGGTCGTCCACCGCCACAGAAAACTGTGGGACATGCCCGACGCCTTCATGCCCGAACGCTTCCATCCGGGAAACCGCGAGAAGATCGACCGCTTCCAGTATCTGCCGTTCGGCGCCGGTCCGCGCATCTGCATCGGCGCCAGCTTCGCCATGCAGGAGGCGATCATTGCGCTGGCCATCATGCTGTCGCGCTTCCGCTTCGATGTGACCGCCGAGACCAAGCCGTGGCCGGTGCAGAAACTGACGACACAGCCGCAGGGCGGCCTGCCGATGCAGGTCACGCGGCGCGTTTAACGGCGCACGCCTTGCTACGCGATCCCGGCAGGCTTGCGCTGGAACTGGCCTGCGGCGCGGAAGCGCCAGAGATAGCTAGGCAGGATTGTGCCGATAGACTGCGGCTGGATGCCGAGGCCGGCAAGGTTCCGGTTGGCCTTGTTGGCCTCCTCCGACACCATGTTGGGCTGGCGCAGCAGCAGCACCTGGTCCTTGGTCAGCAACGGGTTGGGCAGCAGGCCGAGGATCGAGGCCTGCAGATTGGCCATCCACCACGGCACCGGCACCAGGAGCCGCTTGCGCTCGATGACAGTGAGCAGCTCTTCCATGCACTGCTTGAAGGTGAGCACTTGCGGCCCGCCGAGTTCATAGATCTGGCCGCCCTTGATCTTGCCCTCGACCGAACGCGCCACGGCTTCGGCGACATCGCCGACATAGACCGGCTGGAACTTGGTCTGGCCGCCGCCGATCAGCGGCAGCACCGGCGAATAGCGCGCCATGTCGGCGAAGCGGTTGAAGAAACTGTCCTCGGGTCCGAAATTGATCGACGGACGGAAGATGACGGCGTCGGCGATCGTCTCCAGGACGGCCTTTTCGCCGAGCGCCTTGGTGCGGGCATAGTCGGACTCGGCGTTGAGGTCGGCGCCCAGCGCCGAAATATGGGTGAGCCCTGCGCCGACCGAGCGCGCGGCTTCGGCGACGGCGCGGGCGCCGAATTCGTGCACGGTGTTGAATTTCTGCCGGCCGCTTTCATACGGGATGGCGACCAGATTGATGACATGGTCGGCGCCCTGCACGGCGCGGTCGACCGACCAGCGCACGCGCACATTGGCCTGCACCGGCTGGATCTGGCCGACATTGCCGAGCGGCTGCAGATGTCCCGCTAGATCGGGCCGGCGCACCGCCACCCTGATGCGGTAGCCGCGCTTGGCCAGCGCCCGCACGATGTGGCGGCCGACGAAGCCGGAGCCGCCGAAGACGACCACGAGCTTGGGGATCTGCAGGATTTCGGTCATGGCTGGCTCCGGCGCTCGAAAGCTTGGCTGAAGCCGTTTCATAGTCCGTTTTGGGCCAAAGGCAAAGGGTGACGCGTCGTCGCTGCCACCCTCTTATAGACCCTTCAGAACGTACGGTCGAGACAGAGCGCAACGGGGCGGATAAGCTGAGACGGCATACGCCCGCCCGGGCCCTGGACGTATCCGACAGAAGACACCGACCGGGCGAACCCGACCCGGCAGCTATTGGTCGTTGCGATCGGTAGAAAGGTTCCGCCAGGTCGCGTAAAAATTCGTTGTCGCAGGACTGCTTCAGCCCGAATAGCGCTCGGCGAATTCGGAAATGCGTTGCACCACCGCCTTGGGGACATTGATGCCGCGCGCCTGCGCCTTCTCGGCCGCTTCGGCCCGCGCCCGGCCCGGCACGTGCACGCCAAAGCGCCGGCGCAGCCGGTCGAGCTGATCCTTCATGCGCTGTTCGAAATCCGGGTCGAGCAGCTTGGGTTCGACGGCGAGCACGAACAGGCCCGTTCCGGGGCTGTCCGGTCCGCCGCTGAACCATGGCGCGTCGAGCGACCAGTTGGCGCCCGACAGGCCAGCCGCCAGCACTTCGACCATCAGCGCGATGTTGGCGCCACGCTGGCCGCCGAAGGCCAGCATGGCGCCCTTCATGGCCGCGGCCGGATCGGTGGTCGGGTTGCCGCTGGCGTCCAGCGCCCAGCCTTCGGGGATCTTCTTGCCGTCCTCGGCCGCCTTGCGGATGTTGACGAAGGCGGTGGCGCTCGACGACTGGTCGATGACCAGCGGCGCGCCATCGGCGGCGGGTGCCGCAAACGACATCGGGTTGGTGCAATAGACCGGCTTGACCGAGCCCGAGCCTGCCAGCACCGCGGGCCCGTTGGTGGCGGCGAAGGAGACCAGTCCCAATTGCGCCAGACGCCCGGTGAAATAGCCTAGTGCGCCGCAGGTATAAGCGTTCTTCTGCGAGAAGATGGCGACGCCGAACAGCTTTGCCGCCTTGGCAAGGTCGTCGATGGTGCGGTCGAAGCCGGTATGGGCGAGGCCGCCACGCGCATCGGATTGATAGACGGCGAGCGCCGGCCTGGTGATCACGGGATCGGCATTGCCGTCGATGCGGCCGGCTTCCAGCGCTTCGAGGTAATCGATGAAATGGGTCAGCCCGACGGTCGAAAGCCCTTCCGCCTCGGCGGCAATGATCGAGGCGGTGAGCGACCTCGCCGCCTCCTCATTGGCGCCGGCGCCGAGCGCCGCCATCCGGCACAGCCCTGTTGCCTGGTCGAGAGAGAGTTGCATGGTGCGGACCCGATTGGTGGTGAGTGAGTAGGGAGTAGTCAGTAGGGAGTAGCGAAAGCAAGCGGTTTCCCGGTCATATGCTGACTACTCACTACTGCCTACTCACTATTCCCTAGCCCACCTTGTTCGGTATGCGCGCCTCGATCTTGCTGAATGCAAACACCAGTATGCCGGTGATGATCATGTAGATCAGCGCCAAAAGCAGCAAGGGTTCGTAGGTGAGATAGGTGTCCTGCCGGACCTTGGACGAAACGGCGAAGATGTCGATGACGCTGATCGTCGCTACCAGCGGCGTCGACTTCAGCTGCAGCACGGTTTCGCCGGTCAGCGTCGGCAGCGCCCGGTAGATGGCCTGCGGCAGCCAGATGCGGCGGAAAATCTTCCAGCGGCTCATGCCGAAGGCGCGGGCTGCCTCGAGCTGCCCCTTCGGCACGCCGGCAAAGGCGCCGCGCATCACCTCGCCCTCATAGCCGGCGAAGGACAAGGTCAACGCCAGCACGCCATAGGGCCAGGCTTGCCTGAGATACGGCCACATCCAGGATTCGCGGATCCACGGATATTGCGGAAACAGCGAGCCGAGCCCGTAATAGAGCAGCCACAGCTGGATCAGCAGCGGCGTGCCCCTGATGACGGTGCAGAATGTCCTGGCGGGCGCGGAAAACCAGAACGGGCCGGCGGCCTGCGCCAGCCCGAGCGGCACGGCGAGCAGGAAGCCGAGAAAGCAGGTGACGGCCAGGATCCACAGCGACCGCCAGATGCCGAGAAGCCCCATTTCATAATATTGCGGCAGCCAGTCCCAGCGCATGAAGAAGGCTGCACCGAAAACCAGCGCGATCGCGACCAGGATCAGCACGATGCGATGCGGCTGCAGCCACAGCGACGTGCGCGCGGCAGCGTTGATGATGGTCGCTTCTCCGGCCATCAGCGCGCATCCTTGAGCGACGGCATACCGCGCCGCGACCAGGCCTCGAGACGGCCGATGAGGAGGTTGGAGACCAGCGACAAGATGAGATAGAGCACGCCCGCGGCGAAAAAGAAGGTGAAATAGGCTTTGGTGACGCCCGCCGCCTGCCGCGTCGCCAGCGCCAGTTCGTAAAAGCCGACGACTGCCAGAAGGGCCGTATCCTTGGTGGCGATCAGCCACAGATTGGCGAGCCCGGGTATGGCGAAGGGCAGCATCGCCGGCAAGGTGATGCGCCGCAGCATGAGCCCGGGTGACATGCCATAGGCGCGAGCGGCTTCGATCTGGCCCTGCGGTATGGCCAGGATGGCGCCGCGGATCACTTCGGTCGAATAGGCGCCCTGGACAAAGCCGAGCACGGCGATGCCCGCGGCAAGGCCGCTGACGTCGACGCGCTGGTAGCCCATTGCCGTCAGCGCCTGGTTAATCAGGTCTGTTCCGGCATAATAGAGCAGCAGGATCAGCACCAGTTCGGGCACGGCGCGCACGATGGTGGTGTAAACCGCCAGCAAGTCGCGTACGACCGGCCCGCCGTAAAGTTTGCCAAAGGCGCCACCGGTGCCGATCAGGAGACCAAGGACCGTGGCGCCGAGCGCGATCTCGATCGAATGGAGCAGCCCAAGCAAGAGCGTGCCGCCCCAGCCCGGCGGATTGGGCGAAAGAAGCTCGATTATGCCGGCCGCCGAGGCCGAAATAAGTGCGTCGATCAGCGTCGCCCCCGGATTGCTGGCTTCAACCACCGCCGACGGCAGCGCCGGCGGCAAGCATGTCTGGGAAGATCGGGCAGGGAGGCATGGCGCTGACGACATGCCCCCTAGCTCATGGAGGATCGTCAGTTCGACTGCGCGCCGCCACCACCGTAAATGTCGAAATCGAAGTATTTCTTCGATATCTCGTCATATTTGCCGTTCGAGCGGATCGCCTTGATGCCGGCGTTGATCTTGGCCTTAAGGTCGGTGTCTTCCTTGCGCACGCCGGCGCCCACGCCCGGTCCGAGCACTTCATCGTCCGGAGCCACCATGCCCTTCAGATCGCAGCAGGCCTTGCCCTGGTCCGACTTCAGGAATGCGTCGAGCGCGATCGAATCCGCCTGGACGGCGTCGAGGCGGCCTGCGGCCAGATCGTTGTTGGCTTCGTCCTGCGTCTGGTATTCCTTGATCTCGGCGGCCGTGGGCCCGAAATGCTTCTTGGCATAGGCCGAATGGGTGGTCGACACCTGCACGCCGAGCACTTTGCCCTTGAGATCGTCCGGCGTGGCGCCGAATTTCTGGTCCTTCGGCCCGATGATGGCGGTCGGCGTGTTGTAGTACTTATCCGAGAAGTCGATGGTCTTCTCGCGTTCGGCAGTGATCGACATCGAACTGGCGATGACGTCGATCTTCTTGGTCGTCAGCGCCGGGATGATGCCGTCCCAGGCGACAGGCGTGATGACGCAGTCGAGCTTCTCCTCGGCGCAGACGGCGTCGATGAACTCGATTTCCCAGCCAACCCATTTGCCGGAAGCGTCCGGCGAGGTGAAGGGCGGATAGGGCTCGGCGGCGACACCGATCTTGACCGGATCGGCCTTGGCCACGCCCATGGCGGCAACGCCGAGCAGCAGCGCTGCGGCGAATGTTTTCAGAACAGTCTTCATGTCACGACTCCCAGTTTGTTGTTGGTTCCCGGTTTTCTTCCGTCCCGGCTTGTCCTAGCCGATGTTGCGGATGAACTGCTTCAGCCTTTCGGATTTCGGTGCGCCGAATATCTGCTCCGGCGGCCCCTCTTCCTCGACCAGCCCGTTGCAGAGGTAGACGACATGGGTCGCGACCTCGCGGGCGAATTTCATTTCATGCGTGACCAGCACCATGGTGCGGCCCTCGCGCGCCAGGTCGCCGATCACCTTCAGCACCTCGCCGACCAGCTCCGGGTCGAGCGCCGAGGTCGGCTCGTCGAACAGCATGACGCGCGGGTTGATGGCCAGGGCGCGGGCGATCGCCGCGCGCTGCTGCTGGCCGCCCGAGAGATAGGCCGGATAGACGTCGCGCTTTTCGGCCAGGCCGACGCGCGCCAAAAGCTTTTCGGCTTCCCTGATCGCCACGTCGCGCCTTACGCCCAGAACATGCACCGGAACCTCGATGACGTTCTCGATCAGCGTCATGTGGCTCCACAGGTTGAAGTTCTGGAACACCATGCCGAGCTTGGCGCGGATGCGTTCGATCTGCCGGCGGTCGGCGGGCACGGTGTGGCCGTGGCTGTCGGCCTTGAGTTTGATCTCCTCGCCATTGACGCGGATGATGCCGCTGGTCGGGTTTTCCAGGCAGTTGATGCAGCGCAGCAGCGTCGACTTGCCGGAACCCGAGCCGCCGATAATGGCGATCACCTCGCCGTCGCGCGCCGACAGCGAAACGCCTTTCAGCACATGCAGCTGGCCGAATTTCTTGTGCAGGTTCTCGACATGGATGGCTTCGGCGGCGCCGTCCTGCGCCTTGCCGGATTGGACTGCGGCGGTTCCCGCCGCGCTCACCGGGGAACCTCTGCCACAGGGTCCACGGCAGATCGTCGAACGTCTATCCGGCTAATCAACATACGCTGTAATGCCCACTCCAGACTTCAGCATGGACCCAACAGCGCGAGCCCGTCAATCCCGCTCATTACGGCACTTGCGGCCTTATTGTGCAAGTGTATAAATAGCCTCCGATGAAATTTCTTCCATTTTTTTCACCCTGAACACGGCATTGAAAAGGGCACCGATGAGCGCTTTCGGATCACAGTCCATGGCGGCGCCGTTGCGGCGCGTGCTGATGCGGTCGGCGGCCAATGCCATGCGCGGTGCCGACCGGGCTATCTGGCACTATGGCCCGGGTTTCGACCCGGCGAAAGCGGCGGCGCAGCACGCGGCTCTCGCTGAGCTGGTGACGGCGTCCGGCGCCGAAATCGAATGGATCGATGACAAGGCCGACGGGCTGTCGGATTCCGTATTCACCCACGACCCGTCGCTGATGACCGACCGCGGCGCGCTGATCCTGTCCATGGGCAAGCCATTGCGCGCCCGGGAGCCATCGCTGCATGAGGAAACCTACACACGCCTGGGTATTCCTATCCTCGGCCGCGTCGAGGCGCCCGGCCAGGTCGAAGGCGGCGATTGCGTATGGCTGGATAAAAACACGCTGGTAATCGGGCGCGGGGTGCGCTCCAACCAGGAAGGCATACAGCAGGTTTCCAACCTGCTGACGCCGCTCGGCATTTCCGTCTACGGCTTCGATCTGCCGCTGTGGCAGGGCGAGGAGGCGTGCCTGCATCTGATGTCGGTGATCAGCCCGCTGGCCGACGACCTGGCCCTGGTCTATTCACCGCTTTTGCCGGCTCCGTTCTATCAGTTGCTGAAGGCGCGCGGCATCCGGCTGGTCGAGGGCGACGCCGAAGAGTTTGCCGCGTCCAACGGTCTCAGCCTGAACGTGCTGCCGACCAGCCCGCACAAGGTCATTGCCGTGGCCGGCTTTCCCAAGACCAGGGCCGCGATGGAAGCCGCCGGCTGCACGGTTCAAATCTTCGAGGCGGATGCGCTCTGCATCGCCTGCGAAGGTGGGCCTACATGCCTGACGCGGCCCATCCTGCGCCAATGAATGAGCGCCGCAAGTTCCGCCGCGAGGGCGAGGAGCGGCGGCGGCAGGATTTGATTGACGCGACCCTGGACAGCGTGGCCGAACATGGGCTGGAGGGCGCCAGCCTGCGCACCATCGCACTCCGCGCCGGCGTCACCGCCGGGCTGATCCGGCACTATTTCCCCGGCAAGGAAGACTTGCTGCAGGAAGCGTACGCGGCGCTGATGGGCCGCATGATCGAGCAGGCGAAGGCGGCATTGCTCATGGAAGACGCCTCGCCGCGCCAGCGCCTTGCGGCCTTCGTCACCGCCAACCTCAACGTGCCGATCATCGATGCACGCGTGTTTTCGCTTTGGGCAACCTTCATCGGCCGCGCCGGCGCGGATCCGAGCCTGGCTCGCGCCCACCGCGAAGGCTATCTTGGCTTTCGCAACGAGGTGGAAGCAGTCGTTGCCGAAGTGCTCGGCGCCGAGCAGCGCAGGCCAAACGCAAATGAACTGCGCCGCCACGCCATTGCCATCAACGCGATCATCGACGGGCTCTGGATCGAAGGCTGTCTGGCCGCAGAGATGTTCTCGCCTGGCGAATTGGCGGCGATCGGCGTCAAAGCCATAGAGGCCGAGCTCGGCCTCGTGCCGCAAAAGGGAGAGAAGCCATGACCACCATCGGCGAAGCGCTGATCACGCTGCTCGAAGCGCATGGCGTCGATACCGTTTTCGGCATTCCTGGCGTCCACACTGTCGAGCTCTACCGCGGGCTGGCGCGCTCGAAGATACGCCATGTCACGCCGCGTCACGAACAGGGCGCCGGCTTCATGGCCGACGGCTATGCCCGCGCCAGCGGCCGGCCGGGCGTTGCCTTTGTCATCACCGGACCGGGGCTGACCAACACCATCACCGCAATGGGCCAGGCGCGCGCCGATTCGGTGCCGATGCTGGTGATTTCGGGCGTCAACGCGATGCCGACGCTGGGAAAGGGGCTGGGCTTCCTGCACGAACTGCCGGACCAGCGCGGCATGATGGAGAAGGTGGCGCTGTTTTCGCAGCGTGTCACCGAGGCCAGCGAATTGCCTGGCGCTTTGGCGCGGGCCTTCGCGCTGTTTTCGTCGTCGCGGCCAGGCCCCGTCCATATCGAGATCCCGACCGACGTCATGGTCAAACCGGCCGACGGCATCGCTGCTTCGCTCACCAATGCAGCGCCGCCGGCGCCGGATGGCGCGGCCATTGCCGAGGCAGCCAAACTGATCGCAGCCGCGCGCCGGCCGCTGATCCTTGCCGGTGGCGGCGCCAAGCGCGCCGAACAGCCACTGCAGCGCCTGGCCGAGCGGCTCGGCGCACCTGTCGTCCAGACCGCCAATGCGCGCGGTCTGCTGCACGCGCATCCGCTTTGCGTGCCGGCCAGCCCCAGCCTGAAGGCGGTGCGTGCGCTGATGGCAGACGCGGATCTGGTCATCGCCGCCGGCACCGAATTCGGCCCGACCGACTATGACGGTTACAGCGACGGCGGCTTCGTTCTGCCCGCCAATCTGATCCGCATCGATATCGGCGCCGACCAGCTCGCCCGCCGCCCGGTGAGCGTCGGCATCCAGGCCGATTGCGCGGAGGCGCTTGGTGCGCTGCTTGGCGCGCTCCACCCTGATCATGCCGCATCGAAGGACGGCGAGAGCCGCGCAGCCGCGTCGAGGAAGGCGGCCTTTGCCGAGCTCAGCCCGGCCTATGCCGCGCAGGTGCGTGCGGTGGAAACCATCCGCGACGCGCTGCCGGGCGCCATCATCGTCGGCGATTCGACGCAGCCGATCTACGCCGCCAACCTTTACTACGACCATGACCGGCCAGGCGGCTGGTTCAACGCCGCCACCGGTTTCGGCGCGCTCGGCTACGGACCGCCGGCGGCGATCGGCGCAGCCCTTGCCATGCCCGGCGTGCCGGTGGTCTGCCTCACCGGCGACGGCGGCTTCCAGTTCACCTTGCCGGAGCTGGGCGCGGCGCTCGATGCACCCGCACCGGTCATCTTCGTCGTCTGGAACAACAGAGGCTATCGCGAGATCGAAACGTCGATGCTCGATGTCGGCGTCGAGCCGGTCGGCGTGTCCCCGGCGCCGCCGGATTTCTGCAAGCTGGCCGAGGCCTATGGTATTGCCTCCGAGCGGCTTGCCGGTACTGCCGGTATCGCCGATGCGCTCAAGCGCGCACGCGCAACCAGACTGCCGCACGTCATCGAAATCACCATCGACTGACGCCTGGCCGCGCGCCGTACGTCCATGCGCGGGGGTCGGAAGGGGCGGTCGGCGGCTTCGAGCGATGCAAAGACGCAACAACTGCCATGTCGAGATGTCGGTTGAGTGATCGTGCAAAAGGCGCGACGCTCTGCGTCGGGTCGGCACGACAAGCGACATAATCATAAGAAACGACAGGAGCGTCCAGGATGACGGAAACAGTTCAGGGCAAGCATATCGTGGTGACCGGTGGCACCGGGGCGCTGGGTGCCGCGGTCGTCGGCAAATTGCTGGCGGACGGCGCGATCTGCCATGTGCCCAATGCCCACGCGTCGGCCCCCTCGCATTTCCCCTTCACGGCCCATGATCGCGTCCGGCTGGCGCATAATGTCGATCTCGCCGATCCTGCCAAGGTCGATGCCTTCTATGACAGCGTCCCCGAATTGTGGGCTTCCATCCATCTGGCCGGCGGCTTTGCCGCAGCCCCGGTCGAGAAGATCGAATCCGCATCCTTTGCCGAAATGATGGACACCAACGCCCGCACCGCCTTTCTGTGCTGCCGCGCGGCAGTGCGCTCCATGCTGGGCTCGAACACAGCGGGCCGCATCGTCAATGTCACGGCACGCGCCGGGCTCGACCCGCGCCGAGGCGCCGGCATGGTCGCCTATACCGCGAGCAAAGCGGCAGTGGCGGCGATGACCGTGGCGATGGCGGAAGAGCTGAAGCACAAAGGCATACTGGTCAACGCGGTAGCGCCCTCGACGCTCGATACGCCGGCCAACCGCGCCGACATGCCGGATTCCGATTTCGGCAAATGGGTCAGCCTCGAAGCCGCCGCCGAGGCAATCGCCTATCTGGCATCACCGGCCAATCTGGCAATGAGCGGAACGCTGGCGCCACTTTACGGCCGCGCCTGAAGTTCCGCCGCGCAGGCGACTCATTTGGTTTGGCTTCCGATGGCGGCCTTTGCCGACCTCGCCTGATCTACAGCGGAGGTTGGCCATTCAATCATGGCGACCCGCCGACGCCTCCACGGCATTAGAAGGCCTGCGACTACGTCAGGTTCGAGACGCCCGCTTCCACGACCTCGACTGCGTCGCCGATGGCGATCGTGCCGGCGTTGTTGGGAATCGCATTCTGGCCGAAGATGATGCCGCCCTTGGCGGAGCGGTGGAGTTTGCCAAGCGTCTGCAACGGCTCGCGCGGGTCCGGCTGCTCGCCGCTCAACGGATCTCGGGTGGTGATGACGCACCGCGAGCAAGGCTTTGCGATGCGCAACTCGACAGCGCCGATGCGGATCGTCTTCCAGCTGTCTTCGGCCCATGCGCCGTCTGCGTCGACGACGATGTTTGGCCGGAACCGCGCCATCTCGAAGGGCCTGGCAAGATGGCTGTTCAGATGGTTCAGCGAGCCTGTCGTGGCGATCAGCAGCGGAAAACCGTCGGCAAAGCCGACGAAATCGCCGGGCTGGCCGAATTCCGCATCGACCGGCCGGTTTTGCGGATCGTCGAAATAGACGAGATCGACAGGCCGGCCAAGAATAGCCGAGAGATAGGCGCCGGCGGCCGGATCGCCCGGCCGCGCGGCAGCCATATCCTTCCAGATCTTGACTTGCCGGAGCGCGGTGCCGGGAGCCGGAGCCTCGACGAA
This sequence comes from Mesorhizobium sp. M0676, assembly GCF_040320535.1. Classification (NCBI taxonomy): domain Bacteria; kingdom Pseudomonadati; phylum Pseudomonadota; class Alphaproteobacteria; order Hyphomicrobiales; family Phyllobacteriaceae; genus Mesorhizobium; species Mesorhizobium sp. M0676. The sequence continues at coordinate 148,125 of NZ_JAMYPU010000009.1, read as the reverse complement.
GTGCGAGCCATGCCTGTCATGTTTCAACAGGATGCCCGTTCCGCGATGCTCGACGTCGACCGTCGTCATATCAGGTATCTGGCGAATGGTGAGGAACTGCCCATCCTTGTCGACGACGCATCCAGCGGCGGTCGCCTTCCATGCCCATTGTCTCGATGTCGGCGCTCGGCACGGCATGGCCGCGCAGGCTCTTGACCGGATAGCGATAGAGTTCGACGACCTTCATCGCGCATGCTTCTCCGTTGCCCGAAGGGCCGGACTTCCGTGTTTACGTCTGCAACGACGGCCGAGCCTACAACCGCGCGGTGGAATTGAAGGGGTTGCACAGTCTTAGTCTAGTGCCAATCGCGCAGCCGAGCATGAAAAACCCGCGAGCCTTGCGGCCCGCGGGTTTTCTTGTTCAGGCTGCGCGCGAGGCGCAGCCGAGGCTTACGCTTGCGCGAAGCGGCTTACGCGCTGCGCGCAAAGCGGCTTAGCTGCCCTGCTTCTTCAGCGCGGCGCCAAGGATGTCGCCCAGCGAAGCGCCGGAGTCGGTAGAGCCGTACTGTGCGACGGCTTCCTTCTCTTCGGCGATTTCCAGCGCCTTGATCGAGACCTGCAGCTTGCGGGTCTTCTTGTCGAAGGCGATGACGCGGGCGTCCAGCTTCTGGCCGACCGAGAAGCGCTCGGGGCGCTGCTCGTCACGGTCACGGCTGAGGTCGTTGCGCTTGATGAAGGTCTCTATGCCGCTGTCGACCAGCCGCACTTCCAAGCCGCCATCCTTGATGCCGGTGACTTCGCAGGTGACGACCGCGTTCTTGCGCAGTTCGCCTGAAGTCGCCGCTTCGCCGACCGTATCCTTGGCCAGCTGCTTGATGCCGAGCGAGATGCGCTCCTTGTCGATGTCGACGTCGAGCACCTGCGCCTTGACCATGTCGCCGCGATTGTACTCTTCGATGACCTGCTCGCCCGGACGGGTCCAGTCGAGGTCGGAGAGGTGCACCATGCCGTCCACGTCGCCTTCGAGGCCGATGAACAGGCCGAACTCGGTCTTGTTCTTGACCTCGCCCTCGACCTGGCTGCCGACCGGATGGCTCGCGGCAAAAGCCTGCCACGGGTTTTCCAGCGTCTGCTTGAGGCCGAGCGAGATGCGGCGCTTGGCCGGATCAACCTCGAGCACCACAACGTCGACTTCCTGCGTCGTCGACAGGATCTTGCCGGGGTGCACGTTCTTCTTGGTCCACGACATTTCCGAAACGTGGATGAGGCCTTCGATGCCCGGCTCCAGCTCGACGAACGCGCCGTAGTCGGTGATGTTGGTGACGGTACCCTTGATCTTCTTGCCGATCGGGAACTTGGTGCCGATCTCGGACCACGGATCGCTCTCGAGCTGCTTCATGCCGAGCGAGATGCGGTGGGTTTCCTGGTTGATGCGGATGATCTGCACCTTGACCGTCTGACCGATGTTGAGGATTTCGGTCGGATGGTTGACGCGGCGCCACGCCATGTCGGTGACATGCAGCAGGCCATCGATGCCGCCGAGGTCGACGAACGCACCGTAATCGGTGATGTTCTTGACGACGCCTTCGACAACCTGGCCCTCTTCGAGGTTCTGCACGATTTCCGAACGCTGTTCGGCGCGGCTTTCCTCGAGCACGGTGCGGCGCGACACAACGATGTTGCCGCGGCGGCGATCCATCTTGAGGATCTCGAAGGGCTGCGGGTTGTGCATCAGCGGGGAGACATCGCGGATCGGGCGGATATCGACCTGGCTGCGCGGCAGAAAGGCCACGGCGCCGTCGAGGTCGACAGTGAAGCCGCCCTTGACCTGGTTGAAGATGACGCCTTCGACGCGCTCACCCTTGGTGAACTTCTCTTCGAGCTTGACCCAGCTCTCTTCGCGGCGGGCTTTGTCGCGCGACAGGACGGCTTCGCCCAGCGCGTTTTCGATGCGCTCGACCATGACCTCGACCGTGTCGCCGACCTTGAGCGTCGAGTCCTTGCCCTTGACGCCGAATTCCTTCAGCGGCACGCGGCCTTCGACCTTGAGGCCGACATCGATGATGGCCATGTCTTTTTCGATCGCCAGGATCGTGCCCTTGACGACCTGACCTTCGCCGGAGTGACCGGTGGTAAATGATTCTTCGAGCAGGCTCGCGAAATCGTCGCGAGTGGGATTTGCAGCTGACATATTTTCTCCTGGAGTGCCCCGCATCTGAAGCGGGACGGGCGCCGTGGGTTAGCGTTGCGTTGGCCTGCCGGCGTTCCGGGCTACAAAAGCCCTGGGCCGCCTAAGCGGCAATTCCGGCGCATGAAGAATGCTGGCAGGCTGGTTCGTGCCCGATATGGGTATTTTCTTCGCTTCCGGCAATCGGTGGAGCGGGAAAACCCTGGATCAGGCTTTGTCTCTCTTGGCCAGGGCGTCGTCGATGATCGCTTTGGCCGCTAGAAACGCGGCCTCTATAGCCATTTCGGAGGTATCAAGCAAGTGCGCGTCCGCCGCCGGCTTCAGCGGCGAGTCGGCGCGGCCCATGTCGCGCTCGTCGCGGCGCACAATATCGGCAAGGATTTCGGCGAAATCGGCGGTGCCGCCGATGCTTTCGATCTCGGCCAGCCGGCGCTGCGCCCGCACTTCGGCGCTCGCCGTCACATAGAGCTTTATGTCGGCGTCAGGGCACACGACCGTGCCGATGTCGCGCCCGTCGAGCACCGCGCCTGGCGGTGTCCTGGCGAAATCGCGCTGCTTTTCGACCAGGATGCGCCGGACGGTAGGGTAAATCGCGACCTTCGAGGCCGCCTCGCCAACCGCATGCGCCGACAGCACCGCACGGTCGAGCTTTGCCAGATCGACCTGGCGTGCGGCGGTTTCGGCTGCCGAGACATTGTCGAGTGGCAGCGCGTGCCGGATCAACGCATAGGCGACGGCGCGGTAGGTGAGGCCGGTGTCGAGCAGGTTGAGGCGGTAGTGGTCGGCCAGACGTCGGGCCAGCGTGCCTTTGCCGGCGCCGGCGGGACCGTCGATGGCGATGGTGAACGGCAATTCGCGACCTCGAAGATTTGCTGCTATCAGGATCGAAACTGGAAACCCGCATCTTTCAGCTTCAGAGCTTCATTTCCAGCGTAAAAGCCACTGTGCAGATGATTTAGATTTTTCCGCACCAGGCGTAGCAGCGCGTCGCCAATCTTGGTGAATGCCGCATGCTTCTCTATCAACTGCCCAAGATCGTCGAAGTCGCGCGCTTGGAAATAAAATCGGCCCTGAAAAATTGAACTGCCTTCGGTCCGGGATGGGTTGTACTGTATCACAGATGAGCGGCTGAGATCGGGATCATACGTATCGTTGTATGGATTGTGCTTCCAAACAATTTCCTCCCTCAGTGCCTTGGGAACGAGATGAAAGCCCTCGACCTTACGGCCTGGGTGCACTCGTTCAAATTTTTCTTTCAGCGAGGGTGCGGGGGTCTTCGACTGGCTGTTGATCACCGCGAATACCCCCTTTGAAAGCACGATGGACTGAAGCTCAGTTTGATCTTTGTCTGACAACCAGAAATTGACCTGCCTGCCCATCATTGCCGCGATTCCGACATTGCACTCTCATGCACGAATACTGCACATTGAGACAGGGAAAATCACCCAATCTCCGCGCCCAGCCCCGTCATCAGCCCCATGAACTCCGGGAAGCTCGTCGCGATCATTGCGGCGTCGTCGATGGTTACCGGCTTTTCCGTTGCCAGCCCCATCACCAGGAAGCTCATGGCGATACGATGGTCGAGATGCGTCTGCACCGTCGTGTCCTGGCTATTGGGATGGCCGCCCAGCCCCTTGCCGCCGGGCTTTCCGCGCACCGCGAGCGAAGCTTCGCCTTCGGTGCAGTCGACGCCGTTGAGCTTCAGCCCATTGGCAACCGCTGCCAGTCGGTCGGATTCCTTCACCCGCAGCTCTTCCAGCCCCTGCATCAACGTCTCGCCCTCGGCGAAGCTCGCGGCAACCGCCAGCACCGGATATTCGTCGATCATCGACGGCGCTCGCTCGGGCGGCACGGTGACGCCCTTGAGCTCGGAGTAGCGCACGCGCAGATCGGCAACATCCTCGCCGCCGGCATTGCGCGGGTTCAAGATGTCGATCTGGCCGCCCATTTCCTGCAACGTTAGAAGCAGGCCGGTGCGGGTGGGGTTCATCAGCACGTTCTCGATGACGATGTCCGAACCCGGCACGATCAGTGCCGCGACCAGCGGGAAGCCGGCCGAGGAGGGGTCGCCGGGCACGGCGATGGTCTGCCCCGTCAATTTGCCCTGGCCCTCGATGAAGATGTGGCGCACGCCGCGCTCGTCGGTCTCGACCGAGAGATTGGCGCCAAATCCCCTAAGCATCTTTTCGGTATGATCGCGCGTCATCACCGGTTCGATCACGGTGGTGATGCCGGGCGTGTTGAGGCCTGCCAGCAGCACGGCCGACTTCACCTGCGCCGAGGCCATCGGCACGCGATAGGTAATGGGTGCGGCGTGTTTCGGCCCATGCAGCGTGATCGGCATGCGGTCGCCCGGCGTCGCCTTCAGCACCTGCACGCCCATCTGGCGCAAGGGTTCGAGCACGCGGCCCATCGGCCGTCCCGACAGCGATGCGTCGCCGATGAAGGTCGTTTCCATGTCGTAAGTGCCGACGAGGCCCATTGTGAGGCGGGAGCCGGTACCGGCATTGCCGAAATCGAGCGGGCCTTCCGGCTGCAGCAGCGCGCCATTGCCGGTGCCGCGGATCACCCACTCGGCGCCGCGCTTCTCGATATGCGCGCCCATCGCCTTCATGGCGGCAGCCGTGCGCATCACATCCTCGCCTTCGAGCAGGCCGGTGACGCGGGTTTCGCCGGACGCGAGCCCGCCGAACATCATGGAACGGTGCGAAATCGACTTGTCGCCCGGCACCCGCGCGGTGCCGGAAAGGGCAGATGATTTGCGGGCGGTGGCCGGCTTGGCAGCGGCGGCGTGAGACATGGAATTTCCCTGGACGGAATGCCGGCGCACCGGCGCTTTTCATTTGTTGCGGCGGTCTCGTATCACGGCGGGGGGAAATGGTCATCCCCATGGTCGCCGCTTGGCGCGAGGCCTTTCAGTGCTTGGTTTTGTGACGCCGGCTTTTCGCTTTGACAGCGCGGTAAACTGTGGTTAAGGGGACCACTCTTTTACTGACGAGGCTTGACGTGGCAAAAAACGAACTTGGCACAAAGCGTGTCGACCCTGAAACGGGCCGAAAATTCTACGACCTGAACAAGGACCCTATCGTCTCGCCCTATACGGGCAAGACGTATCCTCGTTCCTATTTCGAGGACGGCAAGATCGCCGCCCTCGAAGAGGAAGAGGAAGTGGCCGAGAAGGAAGTGGACGCCGAGGAAGAAGAAGGCGTTGAAGTCGTCTCGCTTGAAGAGGCCGACGAAGACGTCAAGGCCGGCGACGAGCTTCCCGACCTGGGCGACGACGAGGACGATGTCGATCTAGGCGACGATGAGGACGATACTTTCCTTGCGGACGAAGAGGAAGAAGACGACGATGTCGCCGACATGATCGGCGTCGGCGACGACGACGACGAAGTCTAAGAACGCTTCGAACGCATGCATTTAGCGGCGTTCACGGGCTATGACGAAAAAGCGGCCCTCGAAGGCTTGATCTTCAGGGAAGGCGGGGTTAGAAGCCGCCTGCACTAAACGGCGCGGTCCTGAAACCCGCGCCGGACCTCTCGCCGGCAACGGCGACGGCTGACTGCCGGAGTGGGGCCATAGCTCAGTTGGGAGAGCGCTTGAATGGCATTCAAGAGGTCGTCGGTTCGATCCCGATTGGCTCCACCAAACAGTCTGCAATGTTTCCATGCATTTAGCATCGCGGCTGGCTTAACGCTGTTACTGTGATTAGTTCCGGGGCACCGCAGTGTTTCACGTCGACGGATTCCACTGCGGGCACCCTTTGCCGACAGGTGTGGCTTCCTAGCTACATACAAAGTTGCAGGCATATTCTACTAGTTGCCTGACATTCTGCTGGGGATTCCGATGAAAGCCTTTCTTTTCGCTTCACTTATCGCGCTTTCGGTGACCGCGCCGGCAATCGCCGCCGACACCATTACTGCTCCTGTGGACACCCCTGAATGGACCTGGCAAGGACCTTACGCTGGTATCTTCGGCGCGGGAACGCTGGAGCACTACAAGATCCATGAGCCGAACATTGGCGCCGGAGCTACCCACAGCCCCGGCTCGGCAACAATCGGCGGCTTTGCGGGCTATAACTTCCAGTCGGGCAAGATTGTCTACGGCGTCGAAGGCGAGCTTGGGTATCGCTTCAAGAAGAACACCTTCAACGACATTCCTGGCCCAGGCGTCCTCGACGCTTCCACCGGGTTGTTTGGCTCTGTAAAGGGTCGAGTCGGAATGGACATGGGAGCGTACATGCCGTTCGTCACGGCGGGGGTAACCGCCGCAAAGTTGAAGACGTTCTATCCAGGTGGTGACGCGGAGCGCGATGCCACCTTGGTAGGCGGCATCGTTGGAGCAGGTTTAGACGTCGCACTCACCCACAACGTGTTTTTGCGCGGAGAGTATGATTTCTCCTTCTTTGGCAAGAAATCGCTCGAATATTGCGGTGGCGGGTGCACACTCGAACACACGGTTCAGACGCACGACTTCCGCGTCGGCGTCGCGATGAAATTCTAGCTGTTAGCAGCACGAGCCTTGCTGAACTGGTCGCGTGTGCGACTTGCCGCAAAGGTCGACCTTAGCGGAATGGCGATCAGCGGTCTCGAGAACGGATTCAGGAAATCGCGTCCTCACGATATCGCGGCAGTCCGCAAAGCGTTTGAAGAGGCCGGAATCGTCTTCACCGTCGAAGGCACTCCCTCGCTAGCCCGCTCAGAAGGTGATAGCGGCCTCGCCACCGACAACAGACAGTGGCGCCGGCGGCAGAGAAAATAATAAGGGCGAAAAGCACGGGCGACCGATGAAGAACGTCCGGGTGCGACTGAACATCCTCGCTCCAAGGATGTTCTTGGGCCGCACGAAAAAGCCCGCCAGCTTGAGCTGGGGGCAATCGGTCTGGAGTAGCTGGAATGAGCCAGGATAGACGAACGAGCGGCGGGTTGGATGGTCCCTTTACCTGCCTGGCTTACCAGCCACCGCTCTCCAAGGCTCCCATAGACCTACGCCTGCTAAGTCGTCACGTCGAGCGCGTGAGTGGCCGTCACCTTGCCAACCTTGGCAATTGTCACGCAGATCGCCCGGACCAGGCTCGGTAGCGCAAGATAACACGAAATGCCGCCGGTGGCGCGAACGCGAAGGCCAAACCCGATCCGCTCGCTGTCGAATACAGAAGTCCGTGCCGTTCGGCTTCGTAGCGCCCACCACGCGCTTTGTGATTTTGACTGATTTGGCGCCTTCGGACATACTGTGGCACCGCTTGGAGGGTCGGGGCACCGCCAGGGCACCATAAAATAGACAACCCGGCGACACTCACGGAAGCACCGTAGCTGATTTGCGTTGAAACTAATAACTTCCCGGACACTGGCTGCAACGCACGGAAACAGAACGAAAGAAAGGCCCTATGAATGGCATTCAAGAGGTCGTCGGTTCGATCCCGATTGGCTCCACCAAACAGTCTCTTTCCGACGCTCGGTTTCGCGGCATTCATGCTTGTCGCCTGCCAGTCGGCGCCTGAACCATCATCGCCGCCGCCAGCGCCCGCACCTCAGCCCATGGCGCCTGCCGCGATCTCTGCTCCGGATGGTGCGGCGGTCCTCGATCCATCCGTGCGGGTCATGCCCCCGGGCGAAGGCGTCCCGGCCAAATATGTCGCGTTTTCCGGCATATGGGGCGGACAGCTGGACGGGATGTATGACGGCAAGCTCGCCGTGCTGACGATTACGCGCGGCGGCAATGTCACCGCCACCTATGCCTGGGGCGATGTCGGCGACAACAAACCCGGCGTGGCAGATGGCGAAGGCAAGATTTTCGGCAACACGCTGAAACTGCGGCGCCTTCCCAATGGCGCGGACGTCAGCGCGGTCATTCAGGCGGACGGAACGCTGGCCGTCACCTATGGGCTTGCCGACCGCACCTATACGGGCACGTTCACCAAGCAGTAATCGCGAGAGCGAGTGTCAGCCTACGGTTCGCGCCTGCCCCGATCAGTGCAGGCCGAATTCGCGCAGCAGTTCTTCGCGATAGCGCACGAAGCGGCTCTCGCTGCGCTCGCGCGGGCGTGGCAGGTCGATGTCGATCAACCGCGCCGCGCCGCCTTTCTCCTTGGGCAGGATCAGCACGCGGTCAGCCAGATAGATCGCCTCCTCCAGATCGTGGGTGACCATCACCATGGTGACGTTCTCTTCGCTCCAGATGCGCGCCAGTTCCTCCTGCATGCCGATCTTGGTCATGGCGTCCAGCGCCCCGAGCGGCTCGTCGAGCAGAAGGATTTCGGGCTGCACGGTGAGCGCCCGGGCGATGCCGACGCGCTGCGCCATGCCGCCGGAAAGCTGGCTCGGAAAAGCATCCGCGAATTCGGCAAGGCCGACCAGGGCGACGTAGAAGCGGGCGCGTTCCTCGGCCTGCCTCTTGGGAACACCGCGCACTTCGAGGCCGAACGCGACATTGCCGAGCACGCTCAGCCACGGCAGCAGCCGCGGCTCCTGGAAGATCACGGCACGCTCGGCGCCGACGCCATGCACCGGCTGGCCGTCGATCGCGACACCGCCGCTGTCGGCCGCCTCCAGCCCGGCCAGAATACGCAGCAGCGTGGTCTTGCCGGAGCCGCTGGCGCCGACAATGACCAGGCATTCCCCCGAACGAATGTCGAGGTTGAGCGTCCGCAGCACGGCAAGCTGGCGCCCGCCGAGGCTGAAGGATTTGGAGAGGTCGCGGATCGAGACCTCTCCGCCGCGGTTGGAACCGGCCATCTTGTCTCTCAGCTATTTCAAAGCTCAGTTGATCTTGGTTTCGCCGGGCCGGTACAGGATGTCGGCGGCTTTCAGCTTGCCCTGGGCCAGACGGCCGTCGCGCTCCAGCACGGCGACCCAGAAGTCGATGTCGCGGTCGGTCGCCTGTGCACCTTCGCGCAGACCAAAGCCGGTCCAGTAGCGGGCGAGATCGCCGTTTTCACCGCGCTTGTCGAGGATAGTGGCCAGCACCTTGCGGGCTTCGTCCGGGTTCTGGCGCGACCAGTCCGAGGCGCGCGCCGACTGTTCGACGAAGTTGCGCGCCGCATCCGGGTTGGCGGCAATGAAGTCGCGCCTGAGTACGACGAAGCCGCCGGCGAGTTCGCCGAGCACCTGGGTGTCGTCGAACACGCCGCGCACGCCGCCGTTGGCGACCAGCGCGCCGGCAAAGGTCGCCTGCCAGTAGCCGAGGCCGGCAATGTCGACCTGGCGCGAGCGCAGCGTCTGCTCAAGCTGCGGGCCGGGCACGACAATGAGGTTGGCGGCGGTCGGCGGCAGGCCGACGCTGTGCAGGGCCTCACGCACCGTATAGTCGAGATGAGCGCCGAGCGTGTTGACCGAGATGGTCTTGCCGGCAATGTCGGCGATCGATTTGATCGGGCTGTCTTCCAGCACGTAGAAGACGCTCTTCACATCCTTGTTGATGCCGTTGCTCGGATACGCCGCGACGAAGTCGTTGCCGCCGGAGATCGAGTTGATCACCGCCGCGGTGGCGGCCGAGCCGATGTCGACGCTGCCGGAAGACAGCGCAAACAGCGATTCCGGTCCACCCGAGGAATAGCCGACATTCTCCAGCTCGACGCCGAGCCCTTTGAAGTAGCCGAGCTCGTCGGCCAGCTCGTGCGGGGAGATGCTGCCACGGCTGGCGAGGTAGCGGAACTTGACGGCTGCGGCTTGCGCAAAGGCCATGCGCGGCAGGCCGGCGGCGATGAGGCCGGCGGCAAGCGGCGCGCCGGCAAGCAGCGAACGGCGGGTGATTTTCATGATCGGGTCCTTCCTGGAGGTAAACGGTGAGGGGCGGACTGCTCAGTTGACAGGATTGCTCCAGCGACAGAGCCGCCGCTGCAGGGTGACCAACGCCTGGTTGGCGATCAGGCCAAGCCCGGCGAGGATGACGATTGCCGCAAACATCAGCGGGATCTGGAAATTGTACTGCGCGTTCATCACCTGGAAGCCGATGCCCTTGTTGGCACCGATCATCTCGGACGCGATCAGCAGCAGCAGCGCCGTGGTGGCGCTCAGCCGCAAGCCGACGAAGATCGACGGCACGGCGCCCGGCAGTACGACGCGGCGAAACACGGTGAGCCGGCTCGCACCATAGACGCGCGCCATTTCAAGCAGCTTGGGATCGACTTCCTTGACGCCGCTGGTGGTATTGAGCAGCAGCGGAAACAGCGTCGCCCAGAAGATGACGAAGATCTTCGAGGTCTCGCCAAGTCCCAAGAGCAGGATGAACACCGGATAGAGCGCCAGCGCCGACGTCTGCCGGAACACCTGCAGGATCGGATCGAGCGCGGTTTCGACCGGGCGCACCTGGCCCATGAACAGGCCGAGCGGAATGGCGACGGCGACGGCTGCGGCAAAGGCGATGCCGGCGCGCTGCAGGCTGATGGCGATGTCGCCGAGCAGGCTGCCGCCGGCAAGCCCCTTCCAGAGCGCTTCGACGATCATGTCGATCGGCGGCAGCACCGCCGCGTTGACCCATCCGACGCTGCTCGCCACCTGCCAGAGCGCTAGGAAGCCGGCAAGCACGCCGTAGCGCTTCAGGAAGCGAACAGCAGCCCGGCCGCCGAGGCGCAGAAAGTCGGTGCCGAGCCCGGTTTCGCCACCACCGCGGCGAACCGTGATTTGCCGATCGATGTGCTGCAACGTCATTGCTTCACCCCTTCGATGCCAAGGTCATTCGGCGGCAAGGACGGTCGAGCGGGCGACGGTCCATGGATTTTCCGGGCGCCTGAGGCCAAGATTCTCGCGCAGCGTGCGGCCTTCGTAAGCCGTGCGGAACAGGCCGCGCCGCTGCAGCTCGGGAATGACCAGGTCGACGAAATCGTCGAGCGCGCCGGGCAGCCAGGGCGGCAGGATGTTGAAGCCGTCGGCCGCCTCGCTGGTGAACCATTCCTCCAGCTGATCGGCGACCTGCGTGACGCTGCCGACGATGGTGTAGTGGCCGCGCGCCGTCGCTACCCATTGGTAAAGCTGGCGGATGCTGAAATTGTGCTCGTCGGCAATCTGCCGGATCAGCGCCTGGCGGCTTTTCATGCCTTCGGTTTCCTTGCTCGGCGGCAACGGGCCGTCGAGCGGATAGCCCCTGATGTCGAGCGTCTGGCCGGCCAGCCCGTTGAGCAGGGCGACACCGTCCTCGGGCAGGATAAGGTCGTTAAGCTGTTGGTATTTGGCACGGGCCTCGTCCTCGGTGCGGCCGACGAAGGGCGCGACGCCCGGCATGATCAGCACCTGGTCGGGATCGCGGCCGACTTCAGCCACGCGCGCCTTGATGTCGCGGTAGAATTCCTGCGCCGTCTCGAGCTTCTGATGGGCGGTGAAGATGACCTCGGCCGAGTGCGCGGCAAGCCCGCGGCCGTCTTCCGACTGCCCCGCTTGTACGACAACCGGATGTCCCTGCACCGGGCGCGGCACGTTGAGCGGACCCTTGACGCTGAAATGCTCGCCCTTGTGGTCGATGTCGTGCAATCTGTCCTTGTCGTAGAAGCGGCCCGACTGCTTGTCGCGGATGAAGGCGTCATCCTCCCAGCTGTCCCACAGCGCCTTGACCGTCTCGACATGCTCATGCGCCCTGGCATAGCGCTCGGCATGGCTGGGCTGGACGTCGCGGTTGAAATTGCGTGCCGTTTCGTCGCCGGCCGAGGTCACCACGTTCCAGCCGGCGCGGCCGTTCGACAACAGGTCGAGCGAAGCGAATTTGCGCGCCAGCGTGTAAGGCTCCTCATAGGTGGTGGACGCCGTTGCGATGAAGCCGAGATGCGTCGTCAGCGGCGCCAGCGCCGCAAACAGCGTCACCGGCTCGAAGCCGGCGATCTTGGCGTTGCCGCCCTCGCGGGCGCCGAGGCCGACGGTCAGGTTGTCGGCCAGGAAATAGGCGTCGAACAGGCCGCGCTCGGCGGTCAGCGCCAGCTGCTTGTGGAACTCGAAATTGGTGGCGCCGTCGGCCGGCGCATCGGGATGACGCCAGGCGGCGATATGCTGCCCGCCGCCGGGCAGGAAAGCGCCGAGCTTGATCTGCCGCGGCCTGCTATCGGACTTGCTGGCTCGAGTCATTGCAGGCGTCCTTCTGGTCTATGCGGGATGGAATATTGCGTCGCGGATCGTGGTTTCAGGCGGCAAGGACGACGCTGTAGGGCACGCCGGCCACCCGGCATGCCTCGGCGACCGCCTGCCGGGCTCGCGCCTTGACTGCCTCTGACACCAGCACGCCATCGGCAAAGTCCTTGTCCGAGGCGTAGATCGCGGTCGGCAGGGTCTGCGCCTCGAAGAAGCCGAACAACGGCCGCAACTGGTGTTCGACGACAAGCGAATGACGCTCGCCGCCGCCTGTTGCCGCCAGGATGATCGGCTTGCCGCGCAGCGACGACGGGTCGAGCAGGTCGAAGAAGTGCTTGAACAGCCCGGTGTAGCTGCCCTTGAAGGTCGGGGAGCCGACCACCAGCACGTCGGCGCCGAGCAGCTGCTCGATAATACCGCGCGCCGCCGGATCGAGATCGCCAAGCTGTCTTGCAGGCGCAAAGGACGGGCCGAGATCCTCGATGTCGAAAACGCTCAAAGCCGAGCCGGCCCGGCTCGCCACCTCACCGGCGATGTGGCTGACGAATGCCTTCGTCTTGGACGGACGGGTCAGGTTGCCGGACAACCCCACCACCAGCTTTTTTGACATCCGAGGCTCCTTCTCGCAAACGCACTATCCGCATTAAGCCTACCGATTTTGTAGAATTAAATGAGCGAGAAGATTTCAAAACCGGGCTCTGAAGCGAATGGAGTTTGCGGGACATCGCCTTTGGTTGGTTCATTTGGCCCCAAAAGCGCCGCGGCAGATGCTGACCCGACCGCACAAGGCATCGCCGGGGACCATGGCCTGGTCCTTTGCGCACTGATGGGTAACGTTGCGAAACCGTCAAGGGCCGGCGGCATTGACACTGCGTTGTGTCAGTGTCGATTGAACCCAATCGCGTGGGCGACGAAGTAGGCAACTGCAATCAAAGAACAGGATGCGCGCATGAAGAAGATCGGCTTTCTTTCCTTCGGCCATTGGTCGCCCTCGTCGCAATCGCAGACGCGCTCGGCGTCCGACGCGCTGCTGCAGTCGATCGACCTGGCCGTCGCCGCCGAGGAGCTGGGCGCGGACGGCGCCTATTTCCGCGTCCATCATTTTGCCCGCCAGCTCGCTTCGCCGTTTCCGCTTCTGGCCGCGGTCGGCGCCCGCACCAGCCGCATCGAGATCGGCACCGCCGTCATCGACATGCGCTATGAGAATCCGCTGTATATGGCCGAGGATGCGGGTGCTGCCGACCTGATCGCCGGTGGCCGGCTGCAGCTTGGCATCAGCCGCGGTTCGCCGGAGCAGGTGATCGACGGCTGGCGCTACTTCGGCTACGTGCCGCAGGACGGCAAAAGCGATGCCGACATGGCGCGCAACCATGCCGAGGTGTTTCTGGACGTGCTGCGCGGCGAAGGTTTCGCGCAACCCAATCCGCGGCCGATGTTCCCCAATCCTCCGGGAATGCTGCGGCTCGAGCCGTTCTCGGCCGGCCTGCGCGACCGGATCTGGTGGGGCGCCGCTACCAACGCGACCGCCGAATGGGCGGGCAAGCTCGGCATGAACCTGCAAAGTTCGACGCTGAAGTTCGATGAGGGCGGCCAGCCGCTCCACATCCAGCAGGCCGAACAGATCCGCGCCTATCGCGCGGCGTGGAAGGCGGCCGACCACACACGCGAGCCGCGCGTGTCGGTCAGCCGCAGCATCTTTGCGCTGGTGAACGACCGCGACCGCGCCTATTTCGGCGGCGGCAGCAGCGAAGATCATTTCGGCTATATCGAGCCTGAGAAGCTTGCCGTCTTCGGCCGCTCCTATGCCGCGGAGCCCGATGTGCTGATCGATCAGCTGAAAGAGGACGAAGCGATCGCCGAGGCCGACACGCTGCTTCTGACCGTCCCCAACCAGCTTGGCGTCGAGTACAACGCCCACGTCATCGAGGCGATCCTGAAGCACGTCGCGCCGGCTCTGGGCTGGCGCTGACAAGAGGCGCCAGCCGCCCGGCAAACAAAGAGATAGACCGTTTCGCCGGCAAACGGTGAAACGCTCTAAGGGCAGAGGCGGCTAGGCATCCGCCTTGAAGGTCTGCTTCTGCTGGCCTAGCCCCTCGATGCCCAGTTCCACCACATCGCCGGGCTTCAGGAACACGGGCGGCTTCATGCCCAGCCCAACGCCGGGCGGGGTGCCGGTGGAGATGATGTCGCCAGGATGCAGCGACATGAACTGGCTGAGATAGGAAACGAGATAGGCGACGCCGTAGACCATGGTCCTGGTCGAGCCGTTCTGCATCGTCTTGCCGTTGACCGTCAGCCACATTTTGAGGTTCTGCGGATCGGCAACCTCGTCCTTGGTGACAAGCCACGGCCCGGTCGGACCAAACGTGTCGCAGCTCTTGCCCTTGGTCCACTGGCCCTGGCGCTCGGCCTGGAAGGCGCGCTCGGACACGTCATGGGCAACGGCATAGCCGGCGACATAATCCAGCGCATCGGCCTCGCTGACATATTTGGCTTTTCTGCCGATGACCACGGCGAGTTCAACCTCCCAGTCGGTCTTTTCCGAGCCGCGCGGGATCAGCACATCATCGTCGGGGCCGACAATGGCCGAGCTCGCCTTCATGAAGATGATCGGCTCCGGCGGCACGGTGGCGCCGGTTTCGGCGGCATGGTCGGAATAATTCAGGCCGATGCAGATGAACTTGCCCGTGCCGGCGACGCAGGCGCCGAGGCGCGGCTTGCCGGAAACCGCCGGCAGCGAATTCGGATCGAGCTTCGACAATGTCTCGAGCGACGCCGGATCGAGCGCCTTGCCAGCAATGTCGGTGACATGACCCGAAAGATCGCGGATCGTTCCATCCGCATCGAGCAGGCCGGGGCGTTCGCTCCCTATCTCGCCATAGCGCAGCAGTTTCATCTTGCTCTCCAAATTGCGGCCCAAGGCCGTTTTCAAAACTCGCTCCGCCAAGCGATGACTGGGCGGACTCTGGCTATCGGACCCGACCTAGGGCAAGCCGGACTTTAGAACTGTTCGAGCCTGGACCTGCGGATCGAGGCTATTGCTCAGATCGACCAGCCGCCGTCGATATTATAGGCCTGGCCCGAGGTGTACGTGGCGCCGGCGAGGTAGACGGCAAGGTCGGCGATTTCCTCGGGCGTGCCGAGACGGCCCATCGGCTGGCGGGCAATGAAGGCTGCGCGGGCCGCCTCGTAATCGCCCTGCGCATGCATGCGGTCCTGCAGCGACGGACTCTCGACGGTGCCGGGGCAGATGGCGTTGCAGCGAATGCCCTTGGCGACATAGTCCGCGGCAACCGCCTTGGTGAGACCGATCACGGCCGCCTTGGAGACGCCATAGGCGAAGCGGTTGGGCACGCCCTTGCCGGCGCCGGCGACGGACGACATGTTGATGATCGAGCCATCGCCGCGCTCCAGCATGCCGGGCAGTACCGCCCGAATGGTGCGGATCATGGCGCGGACATTGAGGTTGAAGGCGAAGTCGAGATCGGCATCCTTCATCTCGAGGATGGACCCGGAATGGACGAAGCCGGCGCAGTTGAACAGCACGTCGACGCGGCCGATTTCGGCGAAGCCGGATGCCACCGCATCGTCGTTGAGAACGTCGAGCTTGCGGGTCTTGATGCCGGAGGTCTTGGCGAGTTCGGCCAGCAGCGCCTCGTTGATGTCGGTGGCGTGCACGATGGCACCTGCCTTGGCGAAGGCCAATGCGCTCGCTCTGCCGATGCCTTGTGCCGCCGCGGTGACGACAACGACCTTGCCTGCTAGATCCGCCATGCGTTTCTCCTCGCCCTCTTTGGCCACTGCTCGGCCCGATTTACTGCCGGCTGACTGGGGCGTCCTGTGCCAGACAGGCGCGACTATGCGGCCTGCACAATCCATCAGTCCTTAAATAACAAATGTTTTTTCTGGTTAAAGAACACATGTCCAAGCGTCAAGCCCGAACGCGATCACCTTCGCGACGGCTGATGTAATGCACATCGCTTGCTCTGATGCAACAACATGTATGACAACCGGACAACGAGTCACGCTGCCATGGTTCACTCAAGCACAGCGCGCTTCGGCGGCATTAGTCGCCGTATGGCACCCAGACGTTCTTCACTTCGACGGCGCGGCGCAGCAGGGCATCGCCGGCGGCCTCGTCGGACGCCCAGTCGAGGCTGCGGCCGTTGCCGGTCCAGACGCGCTTGAGATTGCCGATGGAATCGGCCTCCGCTTTGGCGCAAGTGTCGGCATCGGCAAACAGCCAGAGCCCGTCGACATCGTCATGCTTGGCCAGCACGCCGGCAAGCTCCGCCGTGCGGCCGGTGACGATGTTGATGGCGCCTGCCGGAACGTCGGAATATTCGATCACCTGGTAGAGATCGGTGGCGAGCAGCGGGTATTTTTCCGACGGCACGGCCACCACCGTGTTGCCCATGGCAAGCGCAGGTGCGATCAGGGAGATCAAGCCGAGCAGCGGCGCGCTGTCCGGGGCGACGATGCCGACGACGCCGACCGGCTCGTGCAAAGCGAGCGTGACGGCGCGGGCCGGTGGCTGATGCACCCTGCCCTCATACTTGTCGGCAAGGCCGGCATAGAGGAACAGGCGCTCGATCGATTGTTCCACTTCCTCCCGCGCGGCCTTGGCGTTGGCGCCGGTCAGTTCGGTCAAGCGTGCGGTAAACTCGCCGGCACGGCCGGACAGATTTTCGGCGAGATAATATAGCACCTGGGAGCGATTGTAGGCGGTCGCCTCCGGCCAGGCCTTGCAGGCGCGGGCGGCGGCAACGGCGTCGCGGATGTCCTTGCGGCTGCCGAGACCGACTTCGCCGGCGAGCTTGCCCTTGGCAGTGGCTATCGCCAGCGAATAATTGCCGTCGGGCCGCACCTGCTTGCCGCCGATGAACAGCTTTGCGGTACGATCGATGGCGCCGCCATCCGATTGCTCGACCGGCTGCGCCGAAGCCGCCGTCGGCTTGATCACCGGGCCGAGCGGCAGCTTTGCCGAGAGATACTCGAACATGCCCTCGCGCCCGCCCTCGCGGCCAAAGCCGCTTTCGCGATAGCCGCCGAAGCCGCAGGCGGCGTCGAACATGTTGGTGCCGTTGACCCAGACGACGCCGGCCTTCAGCTGCGGCGCGACATGCAGCGTGAGGTTGATGTTTTCGCTCCACACCGAGGCGGCCAGCCCATAGCGCGTGTTGTTGGCGAGTTCGACCGCTTCCTCGGTGTTGCGGAAGGTCATGGTGGCCAGAACCGGGCCGAACACCTCTTCCTGCGCCAATATATTTGCCGGCGAAACACCGGTGGCGAGCGTCGGCAGGTGGTAGTAGCCGGAAGACGGCAGCACCGCGTCGGGCTGCCAGCAGACGGCGCCCTGTCTGGCGCCTTCTGCGACCAGGCCCTTGACGCGGTCGAGCTGTGTGGCGTCGACCAGCGGTCCGATATCGGTGTTCTTGTCGAGCGGGCTGCCGACGCGAAGCCGGCTCATCCTGACCTTGACCTTTGCGATCAACGCGTCGGCAATGCCTTCCTGCACCAGAAGCCGCGAGCCTGCGCAGCAGACCTGGCCCTGGTTGAACCAGATGCCGTCGACCAGTCCTTCGACGGCGCTGTCGAGATCGGCGTCCTCGAAGACGATGAAGGCCGATTTGCCGCCAAGCTCCAATGACAGCTTCTTGCCCGATCCAGCCGTGGCTTTCCTGATGATCTTGCCGACCTCCGAAGAGCCGGTGAAGGCGATCTTCTGGATGCCGGGATGGTTGACGATGGCGACGCCCGCTTCCGGCCCGCCCTGGACGATGTTGACGACGCCCTTGGGCACGCCGGCACGCTCGCAGATCTCGGCAAACAGGATGGCGGTGAGCGGCGTGAACTCGGCCGGCTTCAGCACCACCGTGCAGCCGGCGGCGAGCGCCGGCGCAATCTTCCAGGCCAGCATCAGCAGCGGGAAATTCCATGGGATGATCTGGCCGACGACGCCGACACCCTTGTGGCCTGGGAAATCCTTGTCCAGCGCCTGCGCCCAGCCGGCATGATGGATGAAATGGCGGATGACCAGCGGCACGTCGATGTCGCGGCTTTCGCGGATCGGCTTGCCGTTGTCGATTGACTCAAGCACTGCGAACAGGCGCTGATGACGCTGCATCGCGCGGCCAATGGCGTAAAGCACTTTTGCGCGCTGGTAGCCCGAGGATGCCGACCATTTCGGCAACGCCCTGGTGGCTGCGGCGACGGCTGCGTCGATATCGGCGGCGCCGGCATCGGAGATCTTGGCCAGCAGCTTGCCGGATGAGGGTTCGCTGGTCTCGAAGGTCTTGCCGCCGCCTGCTGCCTTCCAGCCGCCGTCGATGAACAGCGCCTTGCCGAAATCGCGTCCGGCAAGCCAGGCATCGGCCTCGGTGCGGGCTTCCGGCGCCGGGCCGTATTCCATGGCGTGATAGCGTTCGAGAATGTTCATGACGCGCTCCAGATAATCGTCTTGGCAGGCGCTCTGTGGCGCCCCCCTCTGTCCTGCCGGACATCTCCCCCACAAGGAGGGAGATTAGCCTTCGCGCCTGTCGGCTCTGAAACGTCGACAATTGGCGAAATCGCCGACGTTAGCCAATCTCCCCCCAAGTGGGGGAGATGTCCGGCAGGACAGAGGGAGGCGCGAAGGAACACGACGTTCAAGGCCTTCATCCGCCTCACGCCATTGCGTGGCGGTGATTGGCCGAATAATGCCCGGTCAGATGATGCTCGAGCTGGCGCTCGATATCGGTGAGGAGGCTCGAGGCGCCGAAGCGGAACAGGTCTGGCTCCAGCCATGGCCGGCCGAGCTCCTCCTTCATCAGCACCAGCCAGTCGAGCGAAGCCTTGGCTGTAGAGATGCCGCCGGCCGGCTTGAAGCCGATGAGAAAGCCGGTCTCCTCGAAATAGGCTCGGATGGCGCGCACCATGGCAAGGCCGACGGGCAGCGTGGCGTTGACGCTTTCCTTGCCGGTCGAGGTCTTGATGAAATCGGCGCCGGCCATCATCGCCACCATCGAGGCCAGCATGACATTTCGCAGCGTGGCGAGGTCGCCGGTGCCGAGGATAACCTTGAGATGCGCATCGCCGCAGGCTTCGCGCATCGAGACGATCTCGTTGTAGAGCTCCTGCCACTTGGCGCCGAAGACCAGGCCGCGCGGGATGACGACGTCGATCTCGTCCGCGCCGTCGCGCACCGATGCCTCGATCTCCTGCAGGCGGGTCGACAGCGGCGCAAGGCCGTGCGGGAAAGCGGTGGAGACGGCGGCGACATGGATGCCGGTGCCGCGCACGGCATCAACAGCCGTCGCGACGAATGGATGATAGACGCAGACCGCCGCCGGGCGGATTTTTTCGCCCTCGATGCCAAGCCCCTCGACGATGTCGCGGCGGAACGGGTTGATCGCCTTGGCGCACAGGCGGCGCACGCGCTCTTCGGTGTCGTTGGAATTCAGCGTCGTCAAATCCATGCAGGAGACGGCGCGCAGCAGCCATGCCGCCTGGTTGTCGGCCTTGATCGAACGACGCTTGGTCAGGCTGGCGACGCGGCGCTCCAGCGCCGAGCGATTGACCGAGCGCACCGATTCCATGAAGCCGAGATCGAGCCGCATGCCGGTGTTGCGGGCGATGCCATGCGATTGCGGAACGGGCGTGTTGGCTGCGGCACGCGCCGGCAGCGGCGTGACCTTGGACGCGCCGAGATCGGCTTCGCGGATTGTGCTGCTCATCTCCTGCCCTTTCGCTCGACGATTTTACGTCGTGGTGCGTGTCGTTGCTCCCGGACCGCACGGCGGCTTTAGGCGACGCACACCGAAGATAGCCCGTGAAGCATCGCTTCACGAGTCCTTCAAGCGGTCATAGCGGAAAAAGGCGGCGAAAGCAGCTGAATTTTGACCGCATGGTCAAAATTCCAATCGAGAAGCAGGCGCCGAGGCGCCTGCTGATGTCAGCCGACGAAAGCGCGCTCGACGACGAAGGTCCAGGGATGGCTGAGCGAGCCCTCATGGAAGCCGAGACTTTCGGCCATTTCCTTGACGTCCTTCAGCATATGCATCGAGCCGCAGATCATGATGCGATCCGTCTCCGGATTGAGCTTCTCGATGCCGAGGTCGTCGTAGAATTTGCCGGAGCCGATCAGCGCGGTGATGCGGCCCATGCGCGCCGACTCTTCGCGGGTCGTCGAATTGTAGAGGGTGACGCGGCCGCCGGTCAGTTCGCCGATCAGGGGATCGTTCTCGAGCGCGGCCACCAGTTCCTGGCCATAGGTCAGTTCGGCATTGTCGCGGCAGGTGTGGGTCAGGATGACCTGATCGAATTTTTCGTAGGTATCGGGGTCGCGCAGAAGGCTGGCGAAGGGCGCGATGCCGGTGCCGGTCGAGATCATGAACAGGCGCTTTGCCGGGGTCAGCGCGTCGACAACCAGCGTGCCGGTCGACTTCTGGCGCATGATGACGGTGTCGCCGACCTGGATCTTCTGCAGTTCGGAGGTCAGCGGACCATCCGGCACCTTGATCGAGAAGAATTCCAGCTCCTCGTCCCAGGCCGGGCTGGCGACCGAATAGGCGCGGTACACCGGCTTTTCGGCATTGGGCAGACCGATCATGACGAACTCGCCGGAGCGGAAGCGCAACGACTGCGGGCGGGTGATGCGGAACGAGAACAGGCGGTCGGTGTAATGCTTCACCGAGACGACGGTTTCGGCATAGACATTGGCCGGAATCGGGAACTGCAGCGGACGGGCGCCGGCGGTGTTGAGTGCGGATGTGGTGTTCATCGATCCAACTCTGTCTTGCCCAAGCCACTACGCGGGCGCCAAACCGTTTCCTGCGCGCCCAGACCCTTCAGGTCCCGGCGTGCCGTTCACACACTCCAAAGCAGTGAGCTCTTGTGTCCCAAATTTATTAGTATACAAACGATATTTGTGTCAAGATACCACGCTAAAACAGCTTTCCAAACTGCGGCATATTCGTAGTTCCGCCATTTCGGATTTCGACAATGAAAGAGAATTTTTCGGTGCAACAACCGGATTCCCTGGGTCACGTCGTTGCCGGCATCGATGTCGGCGGAACCTTCACCGACCTCATTTTGATCGACGGCAAAGATGGCGGAAAGGTGCATATCGCCAAGACGCCCACCACCGTCGACAACCAGGCTTTCGGCGTGGTTTCAGCGCTCGGCGCCACCGGCTTTGCCATAGACGGCATCGACCTCATCGTGCATGGCACGACCACCACCACCAATGCGGTTCTGGAACGCCGGCTGGCGAAAACCGGCATGATCACCACGCGCGGTTTTCGCGACGTGATCGAGTTGGGACGGCGCACACGGCCGCAGCCCTATGGCATGACCGGCACCTTCGTTCCGATCATCCCGCGCGATCTCCGGCTCGAAGTCTCGGAGCGCGTCGAAGCATCCGGCGCGGTGCGCACCCCGCTCGACGAGGCCGAGATGCGCGACGCCGTGAAGACGCTGATCGTGGCCGGCTGCGAGTCCCTGGTCATCCATTTCCTGCATTCCTACGCCAACCCTTCGCATGAGCGGCGCGCGGCCGAAATCGCCGCCGAGCTTTGGCCGAACGGCTACATCACGACTGGCCATGCGCTGCTGTCGGAAGCCCGCGAATTCGAGCGCGGCGTGACCGCCGCGGTCAACGCCTCGGTGCAGCCGATCCTCGAGCGCTATGTCGAGCGGCTGCGCAAGGAATTGGCCGCCAAAGGTTACGCCCGCGACTTCCTGATCATGAACGGCAATGGCGGCATGATCTCGGCCCGTTTCGTCACCAGGGAATCGGCCAAGACCGTGATGTCCGGACCAGCCTCGGGTGTCATCGCCGCCGCCTATACGGGCAAGCGCGCCGGCTTTGAAAACCTCGTCACCTACGACATGGGCGGCACCTCGACCGATGTGGCGCTGATCCGCAATGCGGAGCCCGCCGTCTCGAACGAGATCGAGATCGAATATGCGATGCCGATCCACGTGCCGATGGTGGCGGTGCATACGGTCGGTGCCGGCGGCGGCTCCATCGCCCGGGTCGATGCGGCCGGGCTGATCCAGATCGGCCCGGAAAGTGCCGGCGCCAATCCCGGCCCGATCTGCTACGGTCGTGGTGGAGCCGAGCCGACCATCACCGACGCCAATCTGGTGCTGGGCCGGCTGGCGCCGAAGAAGCTGCTGGCGGTCGAAAATCCGGTCACCGTCGAGCGGGTCACCGGGATCTTCGAAGACAGAATAGGCAAGGCCGCCGGCCTCTCCGGCGTCGAAGCGGCGGGCGCGGTGCTGCGCCTCGGCAACATGAAGATGGCCGGCGCCATCCGCATGGTCTCGGTGTCGCGCGGCCATGATCCGCGCGATTTCGCGCTGTTCGCCTTCGGTGGCGCCGGGCCGCTGCATGCCTCCGCCCTGGCGCGCGAACTCGGCCTGCCCCGTGTGCTGGTGCCGGCGCGTCCGGGCATCACCAATGCGCTCGGCTGCGTCGTGGCCGATCTGCGCCATGACTTCGTCAACACCATCAACCAGCCGGTCGCCGTGCTCGATGAAGCCAGGCTTCGCGAGGTGCTGGAACGTCACCGCGGGGAAGGCGAGGAACTGATCGGCAAGGAAGCGGTGAAGCCGGAAACGATCCGCGTCACGCACTCTGCCGACATGCAGTTCGTCGGCCAAACCCACATCATCAACGTGGCGCTGCCGTCTTCATCGGTGACAAGGCAAGAGTTGCAGGCGCTGTTCGAAAAAGCCTATTTCGCCCGCTTCAAGGTCGAGTTGCCGGAGATCCGCGCCAATCTGGTCAACCTCAACACGTCGGTGACGGGCGTGCGGCCGGCAATCGACCTGTCACGGCTGATCGACCCGGCCGGACGTACAAAGACGCTTGACGAGGCACGGCGCGAGATCAGGCCGGTCTGGTATGCCGGACGCTGGCACGATACGCCGATCTATGCGCGTGAAAAGCTGCCGCTCGATGCCGTCATCGAAGGGCCGGCGATCCTCGAACAGATGGATGCGACCACCGTGCTCGAACCCGGCGACCGCGCAAGATCGGACGCCGACGGCAACATCATCATCGATATCGGCGAGGCCTGAGATGCAAAAGCTCGACGCCATCACGCTTTCGGTCCTGCAGGCTGCCCTCCAGCAGGTCTGCGACGAGATGGATCTCACTTTCTCCCGCGCGGCCTTCTCGCCGGTCATCGCCGAAGCCAATGACCGCTCCGACGGCATCTACTCGGCCGTCGACGGCTCGCTGATCGCACAAGGCAGCCAGGGCCTGCCGGTGTTCGTCGGCGTCATGCAGTATTCGACCAAAACGGTGATCGAGATGATCGCCGACGGCCGCTGCCTGCCCCCGGAACCCGGCGACATCTACATCGTCAACGATCCCTATCTCGGCGGCACGCATCTGATGGACGTGCGCTTCGCCATGCCGGTCTATCGCGACGGCAAGATATTTTGCTGGCTATCGAATACCGGCCACTGGCCCGATATCGGTGGCTCGGTGCCGGGCGGCTTCTCCGCTTCCGCGACCGCCGTCGAGCAGGAAGGCCTGCGGCTGCCGCCGGTCAAGCTGTTCAAGAAGGGCGTGCTGGACACGGAAATCTACGCCATCATCTGCTCCAACATCCGCGTCGCCGACCAGCGCATCGGCGATATAAGAGCGCAGGCCGCCGCATTGCTGATCGGCCAGGACAGGCTCAATGGAATCCTCGATCGTTACGGGGACGAAACCGTCGTCGGGGCGATCGCCGAACTGCGTCGCCGCGCCGCCGAGCAGATGCGCGCCAACATCTCCGCCATTCCAGACGGCACCTATAGCTCGAAGGCCTTTGTCGACTCGGACGGCGTGGTCAACGAGCCG
Source organism: Mesorhizobium sp. M0676 (assembly GCF_040320535.1). NCBI lineage: Bacteria > Pseudomonadati > Pseudomonadota > Alphaproteobacteria > Hyphomicrobiales > Phyllobacteriaceae > Mesorhizobium > Mesorhizobium sp. M0676. Next base: position 124,067 of record NZ_JAMYPU010000009.1, on the reverse strand, counting down.
CTGACCATCGCGCTCGCCGTCGAGAAGCAGGGCGACACGCTGACCTTCGATTTTACCGGCTCGTCAAAACCATGCGCGGGGCCGATGAACAGCGTGCTGGCGACGACATTGTCGTCGGTCTATCTCGCCATGCGCCATATTTTCCCTGATGTGCCGATCAGCGCCGGCGCTTTCGAGCCGCTGATCGTCAAGCGGCCGGAAGGCACGTTCCTCGACGCCAAATACCCGCGTCCCGTCTCCGGCTGTGCGGCTGAAGTCTCGCAGCGCATCGCCGAGGCGGTGTTCGCGGCGATGGTGCAGGCGCTGCCGGAAAAGGTGACGGCCGCGCCCGCCGGCTCCAGCGGCAATTTCGCGCTGGGCGGCAACGATCCGGCGCGCGGCCGCGACTATGTGATGTATCAGATCTCCGGCGGCGGCTATGGCGGCAATTCAGGCCATGACGGCCTGACCAATGGCTGCTCGACCATCGGCATTTCCAAATCGCCGCCGGTCGAGATCATGGAGCAGGCGTTTCCTGTGCTCTACCGCCACTATGCCTTGCGCGAAGGCTCGGGCGGCGCCGGCAAGCAGCGCGGCGGCTTCGGCCTCGCCTATGAGGTTGAGATATTGCGAGGAGAGGCGCGCGCGTCCTTCGTCATGGACCATGGCCGTTTCGGCCCGCAAGGCGCGCTCGGCGGCAAGGACGGCGCGGTGAACACGGTGACCGTGTTCCGCGACGGCGAGGCACATGTGCCGCCGCATCTGTCCAAGGAGCAGGACATCGCGCTCAAGGCCGGCGACCGCGTGCGCGTCGGCACGCCGGGCGGTGGCGGCTATGGCGATCCGCGTCAGCGCGACCCGAAACTGGTCGCCGAAGACATCAGGCTTGGTTACTACACCGATGACCAAGCCAAAGAGCTGTTCGGAACCTGACAGCCGACAGGCCCGAGCCGCGTCAGGTCTGCAGCTTGGCCTTCAGCGCATCGGCGAATTTTTGCGCGATCTTCTTGAAGCCGGCGGGATCGGGATGCAGTTCGTTGGCCCAGTCGGCCACCTTCAACGTTCCCTGCGTGTCGACCAGATGGAAATTGTTGTTGGGATCGTCGGCCAGGCGCTTCACCACATCGCGGAACGCCGCCAGCGCGTCGTGAACGATGACCGTGCCCTTGGCGACCGTCCAGTTGCAGAAATCGAGCGACGGTTTCAGCCACGGGCCGACACAGGACGGATGCGCTCCGTTCGGGATCGGGAAATCATAGCAATGGCCAAAGATCGGCACGCCTGGCGCGACGCGGTCGCGCAGCGCGAACAAATCGAGATAGCAGGCCTCGACCATGCCGAGCGCCTTGGTGAAGCGGTTCTTGTTCAGCCCGGGGGCGTGGCCGTCATTGAAGTCGAGGAAGATGCAGAACTGGTCGCCGGCAATGTCGTTGCCACCGGCAGAGAACAGGATGGCATCGGGCTTGCCGTCCAGCCAGTTGGCCTTGTTGCGCAGGGCGGCGATCATGCGCTGCTGCTTGGGCAGCGACATCTCGTCGGTCGCCGCATCGCCATGATGGGCAAGGTTGAGGATGGTCGGCGGCATCGAGCCGATGCGGCGCAGCTGCGCGATCACGTCGGTGTCGACGAACGGAAAGCCGTTGCCGGTGAGCGGATAGTCGAACCAGGAATCGCCCTGCGCCAGCATCACCAGCGGCCGGTTGGCGACGGCCGCCTCGAGATTGCCGGCGCTTTCCCTTGCGGTTTCGAGCCGCTCGATGTTGGCCTGGTGAACCTTGATGCGCTTGGCGATGTCGTCGTCTATGCGCCGCTGCGCGGCTTCCTGCACGAATTCCTGCTGGTCCATCCCCAGGTCCCTCCCACGACCGTCTACTTCCAGCTGAGCATGCGCCCATGTCCATGATCGGTCTGTAATTTAGATCACAGTAAGATTCCTGGGGAAGGACGGCTTGCCACGCCGTGATCGCCGCAGAGCATGTCGTTTCCGTCTCCGTGGGGCCTGCAAAAGACCATAGACTTCTATCCTTGTTTTCGCGCAATTCCGGACGGGAAACCGCCAACACCTTCCCTGGAATTGCTTAGTCAACGGAGATCAGGAACATGCGTCTTTTCGGTCGTTTCGTGCTTGCCGCTTCCGCCGCCCTGCTGCTTGGGACCGGTGCTGCCTCCGCCGAGAAACTCAGGATCGGGACCGAGGGCGCCTATCCGCCCTTCAACTATGCCAATTCGGACGGCACGCTGGGCGGCTTCGACATCGACCTCGGCAAGGCGCTGTGTGCCGAGATGAAGGCCGAGTGCGAATTCTCCGTACAGGATTTCGATGGTTCCATTCCGGCGCTGCAGGCCGGCAAGTTCGACGCCATCATCAACATCACCATCACGCCGGAACGGGCCGAGAAGGTCGAGTTCACCCACAAATATTACCAGACGCCACCGGCCATCGCCGTGCCGAAGGATTCGACCATTGCAGGCACGTCGCCTGACGATCTGAAGGGCAAGGTGCTGGGCGTGCAGAGCGCCACCATCCACCAGAATTTCGCCGAGAAGAAATACTCCGGCTCGACCGTCAAGGCCTATCCGACCGGCGACGACGCCCGCACCGACATGGCCAATGGCCGGCTGGACGCGATGATGGACGGCTCGATCATCCTGACCGAATGGCTGAAGAAGCCCGATGGCGCCTGCTGCAAATTGCTCGGCACGCTGGCCGCCGATCCGGCCATTCATGGACCCGGCGTCGGCATCGCCCTGCAAAAGGGCAACAAGGAACTGGCCGACAAGTTCAATGCCGCCATCGACGCCCTGCGTGCCAACGGCAAGTACAAGGAAATCAACGACAAATACTTCTTGTTCGACGTCTACGGAAGTTAACCCCTTCACCGCTCCTACCTCGGCAGCGCCATCAGGCGCTGCCGTTTTCATGAGATGACGGAGAAGTTTCTTGGTTGAGCGGCGCTCCCCTTTCTACACCAGCATCGTTGGCCTCGGCGCCACGATGGGCCGGGTCGGCGGCGATTTCGTCTCGGCCAAAACTTACTCCGGCATTGCCGACGAGCACCTGAACACGCGCAAGAATGTCGGCGTGCAGGATCTCAGCACCATGGGCAAGATGGACATCAAGGGGGCGGAAGCCGAGGCGCTGGTCAACCACATCATCGTCAACGATGCGGCCGCGATGAGCCCCGGCCAGGTGCGCTATTCCACCGTCTGCCGCGACGATGGCGGCATCATGGACGACCTCACCGTGTTCCGGCTGGGATCGGAGCATTTCATGCTGGTGACCGGTTCGGTCAACCGGCTGAAGATGCTGCCCTGGCTGCAGCATCATGCTGAAGCGCGAAAGGCCTATGTCACCGACATCACGGCGGCCGTCGCCTTTCCGACGATACAGGGGCCGCGTTCACGCGAGCTGCTGAAAGCACTGGTTTCGGATGCCGATCTCGATGAGTTGAAACGCTGGGCGTTCACTTCAGGGCGCGTCGGCGAGACCAAAGTCCTGATCTCACGCACCGGGGTGACCGGCGAGCTCGGCTTCGAACTGTTCGTGCCGGCGGACGAGGCCACTTCCGTCTGGGACGCGCTGATGCGGACCGGTAGCGATTTCGGCCTGAAGCCATACGGCGTGCTGGCCATGTTCACGCTCGGGCTGGAAAAGGCCTATCCGGCGCATGGCATCGACATGGACGAGAGCCGTACGCCCTTCCATGTCGGGCTCGATCGCTGGATCAAGTTCGACAAGGGCGAGTTCATCGGCCGCGAGGCATTGCGCACAATTCGCGACAAGGGGCTCGACGAACGCTGGACCGGGCTGATTCTCGACGGTGACAAGCCGGCCGCGACGGATGCCAGGGTTTTCGCCGACGGCGAGGATGCCGGCGTCGTCACCTACAGCGATCACGGCTATTCCTTAGGCAAAGTTCTGGCGACGGCGCATTTGCGGCTGCCGTTCACCGCCATCGGGACCGAACTCAGCATCGACATTGACGGCAAGCCGACCCGCGCGGTGGTGGCGCCGATGCCATTCTTCGATCCTGAAGGCGCTCGGCTGCGGGCCTAAATCAGGCTAACTTCGCTAGCAGCCGCATAAACGTGGCCGCTTCCTTGGCCGTCAGCGGCGCCAGTGTCTCCTGGGTGATGGCGCGGGCCAACGGGATCAGCCGTTCGATCGCCTCGCGTCCCTCTGGCGTGAGACTGACCAGCAGGCGCCTTTTGTCGACCTCATGCTTGGTCAGGTCGACCAGGCCACGCGCCTTCAGCCGATCGATCACGCCCTTGACGGTCGCCGCATCCATGGCGATCAGCGTTCCCAACTGGTTCTGCGAGGTCTCGCCGACATCGTGCAATTTGGCGAGCGCTGCGAATTGCGGCGGCGTCAGGTCGCTGATCTGGGCGGCAAAGATCGAGACATGGCGCTGATGCGCCTTGCGCAGGATGAAGCCGACCTGCTCCTGCAGGCGGTAGTCATGTTCGTCGGGCTCTTCGGCCTCGACGAGCTTGAGAAGATTGTCCCCGCCGCTCATCGCAAGCCGTCCCAGGCCTTGATGTCGCCGACCGCCAGGCCGCCCATGCGGTCGTGCACGCGGGGGCCGCAGCTCATGGCGAGGCAGAACAGGATTTCGTCGGCGCGCGGCCCGTCGCTGAGACCGACCTCCATGGCGTCGAAATGGCTACGCACATAGGCGGCGTTGGTGTGGCCGAGCGGCACGTCGAGCCGCGAGCCGAAGGCGCCGACCTTGGTTGCCGACGGCACGATCGCCTTGGCGTCGCCCAGCCGCTCGCGCATGGCGTAACCGCCCGGCACATGCCACAGCGCGCCGTGCTCCAGCTCCCCTGACGAACCGACGATGGTGCCCTTGCCGTAGGCGTCGATCTGCTTGATGTCGCCGCCCAATGCGGCAATGAGCTTGTCGGTGAGCAGCAGGCCGAGCGGCTTCAGATCGTCCATGGCGCTCTGCAGTTCTTCGACGTAGCGGCCGGCGAACGGGTTCTTCACCAGGGCCACGGCTGCAGCGCGGCGGCGCGGCAGAGCAGCGACCGGCCCGCCATCGTGAAAGATCTCTTCGGTCAGAACCGCGATCTTGCGGATCGGAAACTCAGGCATGGGCAACTTCCTTCCCTGGATTTTTGTTGGGCGCGGCAAGCGCCATGGAACCACTGATGCGGGCTTCCCCACCTAGAAACAGCGCCGATGCGGCAATCAGGCCGCGCCGGCGAAAATCTTCGGCGACGGCAAGGCCATTGTCCAGCGCCCGCTCCACATCGCCACGCGCGAGCATGCCGACGGCTTGTGTCACCAGCCGCGCGCCGAGATCGCTGTCGGGCGCCAAGTCCTGCGCGGGAATGCGCTTGATGGCGGGATTGCCGGGCAGGTCGACGGCGTTGGCAATGAGTGTCGCGGCCGCATCGGCCTCGGCGCCGGTGTGCGCCAGCACGGTGACGGCGTCGGCAATGCCAAGCGAGAACGAACGGCCGCGCCAGCCGCTGGTGGCGACGCCGCGCACGCCGTCCGCCGAGCGAATGGTGAGGCGGTCGGCCATGCCGTTGCCGGTGCCGGCGATCGCCAGGTTCATCGACTGGCCCTTGCCGATATGGAGGGCGCTGTCGCCGCCATTGTTGACATAGGCCCGGTCGAGCTTGCGACCGGCAAGCAGCGCGGCGAGCACTTCGTCGGCTACCGATCCGGCGACGGCGGCCATCGGCGTGATGAAGCATTCCGCCAAGGGCATGACGGCTGCTTCCATGCGCCGCGCAGTCGGGCCGGCGAAGGTGCGCGGCGCCAGGAAAAATGCCGGCAGCCGCAATTCGGGAAGCTCCTCGACCAACTCGATCAGGATCGTCTGGAAGCGCTCGATCGCCTGATCGTAGGCGGCACGACACTCAGCCGCCTCACCAAAGGCCTCGACGATCAGGTCGATCGGCCCGTGGTTGAGGTGCAGCCGCTTGCCGTCCTGCAGCCAGTGGACTTGCGGGCCTTGCATCAAGAGGCCCCGTTCGAGCCGACGCGGCGCAACTGCGCCAGCGGCGGCCATGGATTGTGGGCCTCGGCGCCTGAGCCGCGGCGCGGGTTGAGATATTCGCCGCCTTTGGCAACGATATCCTCGACGCTGCGTATCTCGGCCTCGTAGCCGCCCAGCCGGACATAGTCGTCGCGGCGTAGCGTGAATTCGATCGGCGCCACCAGCGCCGGCGTCGGCACATAGCCGAAGGCGCCTTCCGGCACGCGCATGACGTCGACCATCAGCGTGATGCCGCCGCCCGGCCAGACATAGACCGGCGCGCCGCCAACGGTAACATAGGTATTCAAGCCCTGCACCGAGCGGGTGAGATTGACCGGGTTTTCGGTGACGCCGGCGCGCAGCGAACCGCCGGCGCCGCCGATGAACAGCACGGTGCAGAGCGCCGGCTCGCAATTGTCCTCGATCAGGCCGACCGATTTCTGCAGCCGCTCGGGGAACGGTTTTTCCACCGGCTTCAACTCGTCGTCGAGCTCGTAATAGGCGAACTGCTCGCCGGTGGTCGACACCATCAGCAGCGACAGGCCGGGGCGGGCGCCCTTCTTGGCGTTCCATTCGCCGAGGATCGACAGCGGGTCGGAAATCGAGGTGCCGCCCCAGCCGAGGCCGGGCTCGGAAACCTTGAAATAGCGGCCCGGCGTCGAACGGCGGCCGATGATCTTGATGCCGGTATCCTGCCAGCCCAGCACCTTGCCGGCCTGATGCTCGGAGACGACGCCGGTGATATGGTCGTCGACCACCACCACCTCGTCGACAAGGCCGCGCCATTGCGTGGCGAACATGCCGATGGTGGCCGACCCGCAGCCGACCCGCATACGGTGTTCCTGCTTGCCGTCGATGACAGGTGGTTTGCCGGCTTCGACGATGATGGTGGCGCCGCCATCGATGGTCAGTTCGACCGGCTTGCGATTGCACAGACTGAGCATCGCGTCGCAGGTTGCCCGGCCTTCGGCCTTAGAGCCACCGGTCAAATGATGCACTCCGCCGAGCGACAGCATCTGCGAGCCGTATTCGCCTGTCGTGACGTGGCCGATCGGCTCGCCTTGCGCGCGCACGATTGCCGTTTCGGGACCGAGATGGCGGTCGGTGTCGATCTTCACCTTGACGCCGCAGTACGAAAAAATGCCTTCGGTGACCACGGTCACCAGATCGACCCCCTCGACCTCCTGGCTGACGATGAAGGGAGCCGGCTTGTAGTCGGGATAGGTGGTGCCGGCGCCGATCGCAGTGACGAAGCGGCGGCCGGTGTTGACCAGTTCGCCGTCCCATTGCTCGCCCTCGGCAGTGAAAGGCACGACCGCGGCGCCGCTCTCTGCCGCATGGTCGAGGATGGTCAGCGGGTCCATACGCACGATGCGGCCACCGACATTGCCGTAGCGGTCGCAGGCGCCGGTGCGGCCATCGGCGATGTAGCACATCACCGGACAGGCATCGCAGCGGATCTTTTCCGCCACCAGCTTTTCGCCCGGATCGTGGGTTTCGAAGCGTTCGGCAAGCTCGCTCATCGGCGTGCCTCCTTGTCGCGGATGCCATCTTTTTCGCGGATGGCGGCGCGGATGCGCGCCGGCGTCGCCGGAACCTTGGTGATGAGAACGCCGGTGGCGTGGCGTATGGCGTTGAGGATGGCGGGTGCGGTCGGGATCAGCACATGCTCGCCCAGGCCCTTGGCGCCGAACGGCCCCTCGGGATCGGGAACCTCGATCAATATGTGCTCGATCTCAGGCACGTCGCCGATGGTCGGAATGAGATAGTCGTGCAGATTCTCGGTGCGGCCGGGGATGTATTCCTCCATCAGCGCCATGCCGATGCCTTGCGCGATGCCGCCCTCGATCTGGCCTTCGACCAGAAGCGGGTTGATCGCCTTGCCTACATCGTGCGCGGCGGTGATTTTCAAGAGCTTCACCGTGCCGAGCTTGAGGTCGACCTCCAGTTCGGCGATCTGCGCGCCATAGCCATAGACGGCGTAAGGCTTGCCCTGGCCCTTGGCGTCGAGCGGCAGCGTCGGCGGGTCGTAGGTTTCCTCGGCGCGGAAGACGTAGCCGTCCGCATCGACATCGAGGGCGGGGAGATCGATGCGCCGAGTGGCTTCGCCCTCGCGAATGACGATCGCCGGGCCGTCCAATTGCAGGCTCGCGTTCTCCGAGACATTGGCAAAACGCAGGATCTTTTCGCGCAAGGCGCGGCCGGCCTTCTCGGCCGCCTTGCCGGTGACAAAAGTCTGGCGCGAGGCCGATGTTTTGCCGGCGTCGGGGCTGATCGCGGTGTCGGCGCTCTTCAGCTTGAATTTTTCCAGCGGCAGGCCGAGTGCGTCGGCGCAGATCTGGGCGATGACGGTGTTGGAGCCCTGGCCGATATCGACGGCGCCCTGGTGCAGGATGACCTCGCCCTCCGGCGAGATACCGACCCTTATGGTCGACGGATTGGGCAGCGAGGTGTTGCCGCAGCCATACCAGCAGGACGCGATGCCGACGCCGCGCTTTTTGCTCGTATTGGCATTGTTGAATGTATCTGCGTCGGCCTTCGCGCGAGCCCAATGCGGTCGCAAGGAGTCGAGGCACTCGAATATGCCGACGCCCGACTCCAGTCGCTGTCCGGTAACCGTTTCGGATCCGTTCCGAAGGCAGTTCTTCAGCCGAAAATCGAGCCGGTCCATGCCCAGCTTGCCGGCGAGCTCATCATAGAGCGTCTCCTGCATGATCGTCGCCTGCGGCACGCCGAAGCCGCGGAAGGCGCCGGAAATCGGCCCGTGGGTGTGGATGGCGCGGCCTTCGGCGCGGTAATTCGGCGTCGCATAGGGACCGGAGGCATGCACCGGCACGCGGTTGGCGACGGTCGGGCCCCAGCTGGCATAGGCGCCGGTGTTGAAATCGCCGGAAAAGATCATGCCGGTGACATGGCCCTCGGCGTCAGTGCCGATCGTCGCCTTCATCTCGGCTGGGTGGCGCTTGGTGGTCGACATCATCGATTCGGTGCGGGTGTAGGCAAGCGCCGCCGGCCGGCCGGTTTTCAGCGCCACAAGGCCGATGAGCGGCTGCAGTGAAACGTCCAGTTTCGAACCGAAGCCGCCGCCGGTCGCGGTCGGCACGATGCGCACCTTGTCGACGGCAAGACCGAGCACCTTTGCCGTTTCGTCACGGTCCATATAGGGGGCCTGGGTGCAGGCGACGACGACCAGCGTGTCGCCGTCCATGTAGGCATGGCCGGCTTCCGGCTCGATATAGGCGTGCTCGACATAGGAGGTGTCGATGGCACCGGACACCGTGTAAGCAGCCTCGCCAAGCGCCGCCTCGGGGTCGCCGCGCTCGACAAAGCCCTTGGTCAACAAATTGGCCGGGCGGTTCGCGTGGATGAGCGCAGCCCCTTCTGCCTGCGCGTCGCCGGGCTGCAGAAAATGCGGCAGCTCGGTCCAGCGGACCGGGAAATCCTGGAGGTCGAGATCGAGCATGGCCTCGCGCTCGCCGGCGACCAACGCCACTGCCTCGCCGCGCAGCCGCGCAAAGCCTTCGGCCAGCGCCGGCTGGTCGGCAAACGGACCGATGACGCCGAAACAGTTTTTTCCCGGAATGTCGGCGGCGGTGAAGACGCCGACGATGCTGGGATGCGACTTCACCCAGCCCTCCAGGTCGCCGAAGGCGAAGCCGGCATGATAATGCGGCGAGCGGACCACCAGCACGGCCAGCGCATCGGCGGGAAAGGCATCGGCGCCGAATTTTTCAGCGCCGGTGACTTTTGGCACGCCGTCGAGCCGGACCGGGGAGGCGCCTACAGCATTCCCTGTGGTTGGCATTCTACGTTCAAAGTTGAATTCCAACGAATGACGTTGGCGCTGCCCCTCACCCTTACCCTCTCCCCGTGAAGAACGGGGAGAGGGGAGCGTCGGCGCTGGAGCACTTCCCTTCTCCCCGTCACTGTACGGGGTGAAGGTGCCGGCAGGCAGATGAGGGGCAGCGCCGTCGGTCGACGTCTCGAACCGTCCCGCATCCATCACTGCCGCGATGATCTTTCTGTAGCCGGTGCAACGGCACAGGATGCCACCCAGCGCATCCTGCACCTCCGTCTCGGTCGGATTCGGCGTGCCATCCAGCAGCGCCGTTGCCGCGACCAGCAGCGCCGGCGTGCAGATGCCGCATTGCGCGGCGCCATGTGCCAGGAAAGACGCCTGCAGCGCCGACAGCCGGCGATCGGCGAGGCCTTCGACGGTCGTTACGGACGTCCCGGCTGCGGAGGCCGCCGGCATCAGGCAGGCGCAGACGGCGTCGCCGTCGACCAGCACCGTGCAGGCGCCGCAATCGCCGGCATCGCAGCCAACCTTGGTGCCCATCAGCTGCAATTCGTCGCGCAAAACCTGCGACAGCCGGCGCAGCGGCGGCACATTGACCGAGACGGCGGCGCCATTGACGGCGAAGGCGATCTCGGCGCGCTCGATGCCGAGGCCCGGCACGAGGTCGGGCAGGGCTTCAATCATCTCGGAGTGGCTCATGCCGCCACCATGCTGTTGTCGTTCGTCAGCCCGCAAGCCCCCAGCACGGCGCGGGCGACAAGCTCGCGCGCTGCGTCGAGCCGGTATTCGGCGTTGCCGCGCACGTCGGCGATCGGCGAGAGCTCGGTCATCGGCGCGGCCAAGATCGCACCGGCGAGTGCCGGGCGGACAGGCTTGCCCACCAGCACGGCTTCGACAGCGGCGAGCCGCTTGGCCACGGCCGAGCAGGACCCGACCGCGACAGCGGCTTCCATGACGATGCCAGCCTCGGCAACGAGGCGCGCCGCCACCATGGCGATGGAGATGACGAGGTAGCGCCGCGCACCGAGCTTGACGAAGGCCGACGTGCCGGCGGCCCTGGGCTTCGGCACCCGGATGGCGGTGACCAGCTCGCCCGGTAGCAGCGCGGTGCGGCGGTTGCCGAGAATGAACTCCTGCAGCGGCAGATTACGCGTCGCGGCTGCAGAGCGCAGCTCGACCTCGGCGTCCAGCACCAGCAGTCCCGGAACGCCATCGGCGGCAGGCGAAGCATTGCAGAGATTGCCGGCGATCGAGGCGACATTCTGGATCTGCAGGGAGCCCACTTCGCGCGCGGCCTGCTTCAGCGCATCGAAAGCCGCCGGCAATGGATGGCGGACAAGGTCGGTCCAGGTGGTGCGGGCGCCCAAAACCCAATGGGTTTCGGTCTCGGCAATGCCGCGCAGCGAGTGCAGGCCGTTAATATCGAGAACATTCTCGCGGAACGGTTTGGCGCCCTGCGCTGGATAGAAATCGGTGCCGCCGGCAAGCACGCGCCAGGCGCCCTCGCCCAGCAGAGCGAGCGCCTCGTCGAGCGTGGTGGGTTTCGCGTAACGGATCACGCTTTGCCTTCCAAAAAAATCGGCCTTCCCATTGGGGCCTTCAAAGGTGGGGACTTCCCGAACCCGCCAGTGTCTGATCAGGCCAAATTCATTCGTATGCAAATGATATCAAGCTGGCGGAAATTGTCAAAGCCGGAGTTTAAGGGAACCCGGCCGCCAAGCATTTCTTACGCTTGCAGAGGTTGACGCAGGCGGCCATCCGGTCAAGTTTCAGCATCCGGTCGCATCAGCGGCGTATTTCACTCGATCCCCCGTTCGAGACGTAGAAGAGGAGAGGCGCCATGGCCGACGAAGCGCTTGTTGTCATCGACCTGCAAAACGACTTCTGCCCCGGCGGCGCACTGGCGGTTGCCGGCGGCGACGAAATCGTGCCGCTGGTCAACGATCTGATTCGGCATGCCGAGCATGTCGTGCTGACGCAGGACTGGCACCCGGCCGGACATTCGAGCTTTGCCTCCAGCCATCCGAGGGCGCAGCCCTTTAGCGCGATCGAGATGCCCTATGGGCCGCAGACGCTGTGGCCGGACCATTGCATCCAGGGCAGCCTCGGCTCGGATTTTCACTCGGGGCTCGCCTGGACCAAGGCCGAGCTGGTGATCCGCAAGGGATTTCGCCCTGATATCGACAGCTACTCCGCCTTCTTCGAGAACGACCACAAGACGCCGACGGGGCTCGCCGGCTACCTCAAGGAGCGCAGCATCGACAGTGTGACCCTGGTTGGCCTGGCGACCGACTTCTGCGTTGCCTTCTCGGCCCTCGACGCGGTCAAGCAAGGCTTCAAGACGACGGTGCGGCTCGACGCGTGCCGCGGCATCGATCTCAACGGTTCGGTCGAGGCGATGCTGAAGAGGATGCGCGATGCCGGGGTGAAGCTCGAAGACCCGATCTCGGAGTGACTGGATCGTGACGCATCGAGGGGGCTGCACACAGTTGGGGAAGGCTTTCGCGGCAGGTGTACTCGCTTCCGCTGCGTCTCCGCAAATGGCCTTCGCGGCCGAGGCCCGCGGTCTGCCCGATGCTGCCATGTCGCTGTCGTGGGCGCTGCCTTTCGCCGGCCTGCTGCTGTCGATCGCCACCGGACCGCTGCTGTTCCACCATGTCTGGGAGCATCATTACGGCAAGATCGCCGCCGGCTGGGCAGCGCTGGCGATCATCCCCCTGATGGTTGCATTCGGCGTTCCGGTAGCCGGCGAAGCCGTGCTGCACACGCTGCTCACCGAATACATGTCGTTCATTATCCTGCTGTTCGCGCTCTACACCATTTCGGGCGGCATCCTTGTGGCCGGCAACATCCATGGCACGCCGCTGGTCAATGCCGGGCTGCTGCTCGTCGGGGCAATGCTGGCCTCGGTGATCGGCACCACCGGCGCCTCGATGATCCTGATCCGGCCGATGCTGCGCGCCAACGACAACCGGCAGTTCAACGCCCATGTCGTCATCTTCTTCATCTTCCTGGTGTCTAACATCGGCGGCTCGTTGACGCCCTTGGGCGACCCGCCATTGTTCGTCGGCTTCCTGCGCGGCGTCGACTTCTTCTGGACGTCGGCGAACCTCTGGCTCGAGACGCTGTTTACCGGCGGCCTGGTGCTGCTTGTCTTCCTGGCCATCGACATCATGCTGCATCGCCGTGAAGGCGGCGCGCCGAAGATCAAGGATCCGACTCCGGATACGAAGGTGCGCCTTCGCGGCCTGGCCAATCTGCCGTTGCTGGCCGGCGTCATTGCCGCGATCCTGCTTTCAGCTGCCTGGAAGCCGGGCGTGACTTTCTCCATCCTCGGCGTCGGCCTCGAACTGCAGAACCTGGTGCGCGATGCCATCATCCTGGCGCTCGCCGGGCTGTCGCTTGTCGTGTCACTCAAGAGCCATCGCGAGGCCAACGGCTTCACCTGGGGCCCGATCGCGGAGGTGGCGAAACTGTTTGCCGGCATCTTCATCTGCATCGTGCCGGTCATTGCCATCCTTCGCGCCGGCCATGACGGCGCGCTGGCGCCGCTGGTGGCGCTGGTGACGTCACCCACCGGCCAGCCCAATGATCTCGCCTATTTCTGGCTGACCGGCGGGCTGTCGTCCTTCCTCGACAATGCGCCGACCTATCTGGTGTTTTTCGAACTCGCAGGCGGCGACGCGCGGCACCTGATGACGGAGGCGGCCTCGACGCTGGCCGCGATCTCGGCCGGCGCGGTGTTCATGGGCGCCAACACCTATATCGGCAATGCACCCAACTTCATGGTCTACGCCATTGCCCGACACCGCGGTGTGAAGATGCCGGGCTTCTTCGGCTACATGGCATGGTCAGGGCTGGTGCTGATCCCGATCTTTTTGATCGCCGGGTTCCTGTTTTTCGGCTGATCAGCCGACGCCGACATAGCGCCTGACTGCCGATGGGTCGGCGCGCAATTGCTCGACATCGACGGTCTCGCGGTTGCGGCCGTTCTCGATGAAGCAGACGCGGTCGGCGACGGACAGCACGGCGTCGACGCGCTGTTCGACCAGAATGGTGGAGACACCTAGCTCACGCAGCTTCACCACCGTCTCGCGGATCTTGGCGATCATCGACGGCATCAGCCCCTCCGTCGGCTCGTCTAGCAACAGCACCTGCGGCTCAAGGCAAAGCGCACGGGCCATGGCCAGCATCTGCTGCTCGCCGCCGGACAAAGTGCCGGAGCGCTGGCGCAGCCGCTGGCGCAGCAGCGGGAAGAGATCGAGCACGCTCTCGCGCGTCGCTCTGCCCTTGCCGCGCGCCATCAGACCGATCTCGATGTTTTCCGCCACCGTCATCTCGGCGAACAGCCGCCTGCCTTGCGGTACATAGGCGACGCCGGCCTTGGGCACCTCATGCGCCGGCAGGCCGGTCAATTCCTTGCCGGCGAGCCGGATCGAGCCGGCGCTCGACGGAACCAGCCCCATGATTGCTTTCAGCGCCGTCGTCTTGCCGGCGCCGTTGCGACCGAACAGGCACAGCACCTCGCCCTTGTTGAGCACGAGATCAAGCTCGTAGAGCACCTGAACCTCGCCATAGAAGCAATCGAGCCTGGAGATGGTCAGCGCTTCAGTCTTGTGGGCTTCAGTCTTGGGGGCCTCAGTCTTGGGGGCCTCAGTCTTGGGGGCTTCGCTCATGGCGCCGTCCCCAGATAGGCTTCCTGCACCTGTGTGTTGGCGCGAACCTGTTCGGGCGTGCCTTCGGCCAGGATCCTGCCGGCGTTGAAGACCGTGATGCGGTCGGCCAGCTGCATGACGACCGGCATGTTGTGCTCGATCAGGAGCACGGTGGCGCTCTTGGCAATCTCGCGCACCAGTCCGATGAAATTGTCGATCTCGCTGTCGGCCAGCCCCTGCGTCGGCTCGTCGAGGATCAAAAGCCGCGGCTTAAGCGCCAGGCCCATCGCGACTTCCAGCAGGCGCTGGTGGCCGTAGGAAAGCTGGCCGGCCGGCATATGGGCGCGGCCGGCAAGTCCGGTGCGTTCCAGCGCGGCCATGACGCCGGTGCGCACCGCACCTTTCGAGCGGCCATCGGTCAGCGTGCGCTGCACCGGCAACGCGACATTATCGTAGGCAGAGAGGTTGGCGAAGACGCTGGTGATCTGGAAGGTGTAGGCGATGCCCCGGCGCACCCTGAGATAGGCCGGCTGGCTGGTGATGTCGGCGCCGTCGAAGACGATCATGCCGGACGATGGCTGAATGCGGCCGCTGACCAGGCTGACGAAGGTGGTTTTGCCGGCGCCATTGGGGCCGATGACGGCGCGGATCTCGCCCGGCATCAGCTGAAAATCGACACCATCGACGGCGCGCAGGCCGCCGAAACTGCGCGCCAGGCCTTTGGTGGTCAGCAACGGCATCATGGGAGCCACCCGAGCCAGCGCTGGCGGATGGTGCCCAGAATGCCTTTGGGGAAAAACAGCACCAGCAGGATGAGCGCAATACCGACGATCAGGAGATAGGCGGAGGTGTAGCCGCTGGCGGTGTCGATGACATAGTACATGAACACCGTGCCGAGCAGCGCGCCCAGCGTCGTGGCGGCGCCGCCGAGCAGCACCCAGAGCAGCGGCAGGATGGAATACTGCACCGAGGCAAAGCTCGAGCCGACATAGCCGAACAGCAGCGCATAGGCCGCACCCGAGGCGGCGCAGATGGTGCCGGAGACGACGACGGCGATCAGCTTGTTGGAGAAGGTGTCGTAGCCCAGCATTTTCGTGCGCTCCTCGTTCTCGCGCACCGCGACCAGCACGCGGCCATAGCGGGAGCGGACGATGGCGAGGGTGATCAGCAGCACGACCGAGAACAGCGCCAGCGCGCTCATGTAGCGCACGGTCGGGTTGGTTAGGTCGAGCGATGTCGCGCCGAAGGCCAGAACCCGCGCCGGCTGCGGCACGACCAGACCCTGGTCGCCGCCGGTCCAGGCGGCGAAATAGAGGATGACGAGGTAAAACACCTGCGCGAACATCATGGTGACGATCATGAAGGCGACGCCGGTGGTGCGCAGCGCCAGCAGGCCGATCGCCAGTGCCAGCAGCGCGCCGCAGGCGATGCCGGCGAGGAAAGCCAAAGGCACGCTCCAGCCGAGATGGATGACCGCGAGACCAGCGCCATAGAGCCCGGCGGCGAAGAACATGGCGTGGCCGAGGCTGAGCAGGCCGACATAGCCGAACAGCATGTTGTAGCCCATGGCGAACACCGCCAGCACCATGATTCGGGCCAGCAGGCCATGATGGTAGTCGGGCAGGACGAAGCTCAGCGCAAACAGTAGCGCGATGACGCCGAGATGCAATGCATAGGCTTTTGCCGGCGAAGCTTCGCTCATCGCGACGCCTGCCCGAACAGGCCCTGCGGCCGGAATACCAGCACCATGGCCACCAGCAGCGTGGCGATGATCTTGGCCAAAGTCGGCGAAAAGAACACCGAGATGATGCCGTCGGACAGGCCGATCAGCACGGCGGCGACGACGGTGCCGCGCAGCGAGCCGAGGCCGCCGATGATGACGACGATGAAGGACAACAGCAGCGGGTCCTGCCCCATCAGGTAGTGCGCCTGACTGATCGGCACGATCAGCACGGCGGCGATGGCCGCCAGCATGGCGCCGAGCGCGAAGACGCCGGCATAGACGCGGTCGACCGGAATGCCGAAGGCCTGCGCCGTTTCGCTGTCATATTGGGTGGCGCGCATGATGAGGCCGATCTTGGTGCGCGTTAGCACCAGCCATGTGGCGATGAGCAGAAGCGCGGAGGCGGCGATGATCGACAGCTTGTAGCCGGAATAGCCGAACCAGGGCAGCAGGATGCGGTAGCTGAAGGGCGGCTCCACCGGGCGCGCTTCCGGGCCATAGAAGCTCAACGCCAGCTGCTGGATGATGTAGAGCATGCCGATCGTGGCGACGATGGTGGCTTCCGGATTGTAATTGAGCCGGCGCAGCACAAGCCGCTCGGCTACCAGCGCAATGGCGCCGACAATCAGCGGCGCAATCACCAGCGCCGCCAGGAAGCCGAGCGTGGGATGGCCGGGTATCGCCGTCGAGATCGCCCAGGCCAGCACCGCGCCCAGCATGAAGAACTCGCCATGGGCGACGTTGACGACGCGCATGACGCCGAACACCAGCGACAGCCCAAGCGCCGTCAGCGCCAACACGGCTGAGGTGACAAGGCCTTCGAGGGCGGCGAGGAGGAGATGGGGTCCGAAATGCATTCAGGGCGCCCTTACCCTCCCCTTGTGGGGAGGGTGACCGCGCAGCGGTCGGGTGGGGGTTGGGCACGGGCCGTCGCGACCCCCACCCCGTCTCGCAAGCTGCCCAAAAGTGCGAAGCTTGCGTGCCGACCCTCCCCACAAGGGGGAGGGTAAGGCGCCTCACAGCGCCTGCGTCGTATAATCCCCTTCGGCCTCGTAAAGCCCGTCCTCGATCTTGGTCTTGTGGACGACCTTCATCTTGCCGCCTTCGACCTTGGAGATGTTCTGGATGCCAAAACACTGGTGGATTTTGCCGTTGAAGGTCTTCGGGCCTTGCGGATGCTCCGGGCCTTCGGCGAATTCGGTCAGAGCCTCGGTCGCCTCGACCAGCTTGGCGCGGTCTTCCGGGCCCTTGTAGCCGGCATCTTCCATCGCCTTCTTGACGACATAGAGCGTCTCCCAGCAGCCGAACATGTGGGCGGCGGTGGAGACGTCCTTGGGGTCGCCGACGGCAGCCCCATTGTCGTCGATGCCGACAGCGGCGCGGTAGGCTTTCTGGGCGGCCGAGTCATTGGCCTGCGCATAGCGCGGCGAACCTTCCCAGAAATGGCTGCCGTCCAAAAATTCGAGGCCGGGGCTGTTGATGTCGGTGGCTTCGAGCGAATCGATGAAGCCGAACAGTTGCGGCCGGTTGGAGCCGTAGAACTCGCCGAGTTCCTTGACGAAGGTGAGCACGGCCGGGCCGACCATCACGTGGTAGATGACTTCGGTCTCGGCGGGTATCTGCGGGAAGTATTTCGTGAAAGACGACTCTGTCGGCGGGATGGCGATCTGGGCGATGACCTCGGCGCCTTGCGCCTTCAGCGCCGGCGGCAGGTAGTCGCGATGGTCGTAGCCGAAGGCGAAATCCGGGAAGATCTGCGTCACCTTCTTGCCGGCATTGGCCGCGATCCACGGCGCCATCGACTGGATCTGGCTCTTCACATCGGTGATGCCAGGCTGGAAGACGTAGCGGTTGAGCTTGGTCGAAGCGACGTGGTGGCCTTCGCTGACGACGAAATACGGGATCTTGTTTTCGCCGGCGGCCGGCGCCGAGCCGATCACCACATGCGAGAACAGCGTGCCGAAGACGATGTCGGTCTTGTGCTGGGTGGCGAACTTGCCGACCACCTCGGCGCCACGGCCGGGATCGGTGCCGTCATCCTCGATCACCAGTTCGACAGGTCGGCCATTGATGCCGCCGGCGTCGTTGATCGCCTTGACCGCGGCGGCACTGGTCTTTTCATACCAGCGGCCATAGGCGGCGCCGATGCCGGTGCGGTGCGACTGGAAGCCGATCTTGATTGGCGCCGAACTCTGCGCCTGGCTGTAGCGGACGAAGCCGGGCGCGAGCGTCAGCCCGGCGCCGGCGGCGAGACCTTTCAGCGCGGTGCGGCGGCTAAGGGTGGATGATTTGGAGAGATCGAAAAACCCATTCTTGTCAGTCACGGCAGTTCCCCTGTTTTTGAGTTTTGACTGTCTGTAACGAGGCAAGGCCACTCCCTTGCAGGAGGGGCAGAAATTGCATGTGTACAAACTAAATCACCAAAGCACAGAGCTTGCAAGCGGGCTTTCCGCAAAGGCATGTGGATCAGCTTGTCTCATCCGGCCGTCGGCGTGGCAAGCAACCACAGGCCGAAGATCGTGTAGGCAATCATCAGCATGGTGAGCGGCAACTGGCTGAGGGCGGCGCGCGATGGCACCTGGTGCAGTCGCCAGGCCAGTCCATGGGCAACGAGCACCGCCAGCATGTGCCCGGCGATGATGATGCCGGCCTGCAGGTTCCACAGCCACCAGGCGGAGTGGGCCCCGGCGACGATGCCGGCCTCGATCTGCATGTCGGCGGCGCCGAACAGGTTCCATCCCAGCGCGAACGGGTCGGACAAAGCGGCAATCCCATACTGGCCGTCGACCAGCAGCGCCGTCAGATAGTGCGCGACATGATAGGCGAGCGCGATCGGTACGATCGACCAGACCAGCAGCCCGGCGGCCTCGCCGTGGGAATGTCGGCTGCCGGCAAGGCGCTGGCCGAGTATGACGGCCAGCAGGAATGCCGCCGCGAGCAGGACGAAGGTCAGCACGAGGCCGAAGCTGCTTATGCCGATGAGCGCGGTGCGGCCGGGATATTCCAGCGGGTTGATGCCGAACAGGCCGAGCCAGAAGAAGGTTTTCGACAGGCCGTCGAAGGACACCGATGACAGGCTGAGCAGCAGGAAAGCGATGCCGCTTGCCGGCAGGGGCGCTGCGCCGAGCAGTTTTGAGCCCGGCCAGCAGAGAGCGAGCCGCCCGTGTTCATCGCGCTCGACGATGGCGAAACGAGCGACCATGGCGAAGAACACCGTCAGGAATTCGCCGCGCCGGCTCCAATCGCGGTAGCCAAAGGCGAGCATGGCGATGAAGGTAAGCAACCAGTAGAGGCCGGCGACATAGGCAAGCCGCGCCGGGTCGTCGGGCGCCGGGTAGATCAGCTCGAACCAGGCGAAGGCGAAGAACAGGATAACGGCCGGCCAGCAGCCGAGCCATGAAGGCAAACGCGATTCCTGTCCCTCACGGCCACGAAACTTGAACAGGCGGCTTTCGATCCGCCGCGGGCCATACCATGGATTCAGCCACGACCAGAGATCGCCGAACAGGCCTTGCGCGATGGCAAGGCCGACCCAGAGCAGCGTCCAGATGGTTAGCGACAGCGGATTGGAGAGCGGGTCGCGGCTGCCGAACAGGCCGGCGGCGATGAGCGTTGCGAAGCCGGCAAAGGAGATGAGGCTGATGATTGTGCGGGCGGTGTCGCTGAAGGTGAAAAGTTGTAAGCGGCGGCGCCAGAAGCGGTCGAGGGTTGCGGGTGGCAGCAGGGCGAGGACGAGGAAGCTGACCGCGACGGCAAGCGCGCCGCCGGCGATGTAGTAGCCGGTGGGAAGCAGGAGGACGTGGCCGCGGTCGGAGGCGTGGGCGAAGGCAGGGGTGGGGAGGAGTGTGAGGGTGGTGGTGATAAGGGTTGGCCGGTGACAGCCGCGCTCTACGACGCCCCCCTCTGTCCTGCCGGACATCTCCCCCTCAAGGGGGGAGATTGGCAGTTGCCCTGCCGGCGCTTCCTTTGCAACGTCGGAGATTAGCGAAGGCGGAGATGACGGGGTAATCTCCCCCCTTGCGGGGGAGATGTCCGGCAGGACAGAGGGGGGTGGGCGGGAACTCACGCTATCGCGATTTCCATTTCGTCCAGCAAGGCACCCGCCGACCCTCAAACCTTGACCAGCTGCTCCACGCGGTCCTTCGCCCCAAAAATCCGGAGATAGCGCTCGATCTCCTTCTTGTCGCCCGTCGCTTTCGCCGGATTGTCCGACAGCTTCACCGCCGGCCGGCCATTGGCCTCCGTCACCTTGCAGACCAGCGATATCGCATCCAGGCTGTTGGTTTCGGTCGGCGCGCAGCCTTCGAAATCGTTGGTGAGGTTGGTGCCCCAGCCGAAGGACATGCGCACCTTGCCCTTGAAGTGCCTGTAGGTCTCCTCGATGGTTTCGACCTCGAGACCGTCGGAGAAGATCAGCAGCTTCTGCCTGGGGTCCTTGCCCTTCTCGCGCCACCAGTCGATGATTTTTTCGCCGCCTTCGATCGGCGGCGCGCTGTCGGGGCGGAAGCCGGTCCAGTCGGCGACCCAGTCCGGCGCGTCGCGCAGGAAGGATGCGGTGCCGAAAGCGTCGGGCAGCACGATCAGCAGGTTGCCGCCATAATAGCGCTGCCAGTCCTGCAGCACCTTGTAGGGCGATTCCTTCAATTCCTTTTCCGACTTGGCAAGGGCGGCAAAAACCATCGGCAATTCATGCGCGTTGGTGCCGAGCGCTTCGAGGTCGTTGTCCATGGCCAGCAGCACGTTCGAGGTGCCGGTGAAGGCTTCGCCAATGCCTTCCTTGAGCGCCTCGACGCACCAGCGCTGCCACAGGAAGGAATGGCGGCGGCGGGTGCCGAAATCGGAGATGCGGATGCCGGGCAGCGCCTTCAAGCGTTCGGTCTTGGCCCACATCTTCCCCTTGGCGCGTGCATAGAGCACGTCAAGCGCGAAGGGACCGAAGGCGCGCATGGCGGCGCGGGAGCGAAGCTCATTGATGATCGCCAGCGCCGGGATTTCCCACAGCGTAGTGTACATCCAGGGGCCACTGAAGGAGAGCTCGTACTGCCCGTCGCGCTTGGAGAGCTCGTAGTCGGGCAGCCGAAAACCTTCCAGCCAGGCGAGGAATTCCGGCTCGAAGATCTGCTTGCGGCCATAGAAATTGTTACCGCCAAGCCAGATCATCTCCTTTTTGGAGAAGCGCAGCGTGCGGGCATGGTCGAGCTGGTCGCGCAATTCGCCTTCGTCGATGTCGTCGGCCAGGCGCACCGAGGTGGTGCGGTTGATCAGCGAAAAGGTGGCGTCGACCTTGGGGTACATGCCCCAGATCATCTGCAGCATCAGAAGCTTGTAGAAATCGGTGTCGAGCAGGCTGCGGACGATCGGGTCCAGCTTCCAGGTGTGGTTGTAGACGCGCCGCGCTATATCGGTTCTTGCCATGTCCTGCCGTCGCCTTCGCTGCTCACGTCTTTCTTACGCAATTCCGGACGGGAAACCGCCGCACAGTTTTCCTGGAATTGCCGGGCAAGAGCTTATTAGCATTGAATTTTTGAAAGCGCCTCCCGCTTTCCGGGCTGGCCCGACAAAAAGCAGCCGCTCAGGTCCAGCCTCAACTCTTGGCGCCCACCACCCGCAGCGCCGGACGCTTCCTGCGGCTGCCGATGCGGCCGGCCACCGGCGCGTCGGCCCGGCTGTCGGCCTGTTCCTTTTCGGCAAACAGCCAGTCGACGAACAATTGCACGATAGGCGCCGAACGCATCTCGTTGCGGCAGACGACGTAGAAATCATCGACCGCCGGCACCGACAGGCTGAACGGCGCCACCAGCAGGCCCCTGGCGAGCAGCATGCTGGCGGTGACGGAATCGCCGAGCGCCACGCCATGTCCGTGCACCGCGGCTTCGATCGCCGTACGGGCGTCGCCGAGATGGTGGCGGCGGCCACGTTCGAGGTCGAGCCCATCGGCGGCGGCCAGCCAGGTGTGCCATTCGCGGCCATCATCGCCATGCAGGATGACATGGCCAGCAAGATCCCGGCAGATGCGGAGCGGCCGGTTGTTGATCAGCGTCGGGCTGACCACCGGGAACAGTTCGAGGCCCGACCATTTGCGCATCCAGCAATCGGTCCAGCTGCCGTCGCCATAGAGCACGCAGACATCGACCTGTGGGGCGCGGATGTCCTTGGGGTCGTTGGACGGGATCAGCGTCAACCTGATATCAGGATATTGCGCCATGAAGCTGCCGAGCCGCGGCGTCATCCACAGAAGCAGCAGCGCCGGCACGCAGGAGACCGACAGCGTACCGGCGCTGGCTGGTCTGGTCATGCGCTGGGTGGCGGCGGCGATGCCGTCGAAGGCGGTCGAGACCGCCGGCAGCAATTCGGCGCCGTGCGGGGTGAGCTTTACCCGCTGTCCGGTGCGTTCGAACAGTTTTACGCCGAGTGATTGCTCGAGCGCCTTGATCTGGTGGCTGATTGCGCCGTGGGTGACGTTGAGCTCACTCGCCGCCTTGGTCAGCGAGGCATGCCGCGCCGTCGCCTCGAAGGCGCGCAAGGGATTCAAGGGGGGCAGACGCTTGGCCATGAGCAACCGGATACTCTGTGAGATTTTCTCACAATCAGCACCGTAACAATATCAATTGATTTTTCAATGCGGCTGCCGGACACTTTGGCAGGTCAACAGCATTAATGACGTGAAATCTACAGGCAGCCAGCGGGACAGCGACCCGGCCGGATGATGGTCAGTTTGCAGACGCTGCCGCATGCACCAGCCCGGCAGGAGGAGACCGACATGGGTTATGACAGAGGCAAGCTCGACGCGCTGCGCCGCAAATATGGCGAGAGCCATGGCGGCGAGATGTTCGACCCGAAGTTCCGCAAGGTCGCCGACAAGATCTTCTCCAAGAGCGGCACCCGACTCGCGCCCTATGCCGGCATCCCGACCTTCCTCGCCGCGCCCTACCGTGAAATCGCTGCCGACAATCCGGATTTCGGCGATTTGCAGGTGGCGATCATCGGCGTGCCGATGGATCTCGGCGTCACCAACCGGCCCGGCTCGCGCTTCGGGCCAAGGGCGCTGCGCGCCATCGAGCGCATCGGCCCTTACAATCATGTGCTGGAATGCGCGCCGACGCATGAGCTGCGCGTCGCCGACATCGGCGATACGCCGTTCCGCAGCCGCTACCGGCTGGAGGTCAGCCACGAAGACATCGAGCGCCGCACCAACCAGATCGTCGATGCCGGCGTGCTGCCGCTTTCGGTCGGCGGCGACCACTCGATCAGCCATCCGATCCTGAAGGCGGTCGGCAAAAAGGCGCCGGTCGGCATGATCCACATCGACGCTCATTGCGACACAAGCGGGCTGTTCGACATGACCAAGTTCCATCATGGCGGACCGTTCCGTAACGCGGTGCTGGACGGCGTGCTCGACCCCACCCGCACCATCCAGATCGGCATCCGCGGCTCGGCGGAGTATCTGTGGGAGTTCACCTATGAATCCGGCATGACGGTCGTGCATGCCGAAGAGGTGACGGGTCTCGGCATTCCGGCCATCATCGAGAAGGCGCGCAGAATAGTCGGCGACGGCCCGACCTACATTTCCTTCGACGTCGACAGTGTCGATCCGGCCTTCGCGCCGGGTACCGGCACGCCGGAAATAGGCGGCCTGACGACGCGCGAGGTGCTCGAACTGCTGCGCGGCTTGAAAGGTCTCAACATTGTCGGCGGCGATGTCGTCGAGGTGGCGCCGCAATATGACGCGACCACCAACACCGCCCAT
Source organism: Mesorhizobium sp. M0676 (assembly GCF_040320535.1). NCBI lineage: Bacteria > Pseudomonadati > Pseudomonadota > Alphaproteobacteria > Hyphomicrobiales > Phyllobacteriaceae > Mesorhizobium > Mesorhizobium sp. M0676. The sequence goes on along the minus strand of NZ_JAMYPU010000009.1, from coordinate 100,168 downwards.
GTCGGCGCCCAGGTCCTGTTCGAGATCCTGAGCCTGATGGTGTTCAGCCCGGCGATCACCGGCAAGGGGGCCTGACGGATTTCACATGCAAAGGCGGCCGCCGCGCTGGAGCCGGCGGCCGTTTCCAAAACAAACAAGCTTCCAGAAGGGGAATACCAATGACAATCCATATGAAATCAACCATCGCCGCTGCGCTGATGCTCGCCGGCCTCGGCTTCGCCTCCCAGGCCAATGCCGACGCCGTCGACGACATCACCAAGGCCGGCGCCATCAATGTCGGCATCTTCTCCGACTTTCCGCCCTTCTCCTCGGCCAGCGCCGATATGAGCATCAAGGGTTACGACGTCGACGTCGCGCAGGCGATCGCCGATTCACTCAAGGTGAAGCTCAATCTAGTCAGCGTCACCGGCCAGAACCGCATCCCGTATCTCACCGACAAGCGCGTCGATATCCTGATGAGCGTCGGCTATTCCAAGGAGCGCGAGGAGGTGATCGATTTCGCCGCCGCCTATGCGCCCTACTACATCGCCGTCATCGGTCCGGCAGCGCTTTCGATCAAAGGCAAGGAAGATCTCGCCGAAAAGTCGATCGCCGTCAATCGCGGCACGCTGGAGGATACGTCGCTGACCGAAGCGGCGCCGGCATCGGCCGACATCAAGCGCTTCGACAACTACAACTCCGTCATCCAGGCCTTCATCTCCGGCCAGACCCAGCTGATGGTGGTCGGCAATGATGTCGGCGCCCAGGTGCTGGCCAAGCAGGACGCGCTGAAGCCGGAGCAGAAGTTCCAGCTCTTGACCTCGCCCTCGCATATCGGCCTCAACAAAAAAGAGGACCGGCTGAAGACGGCGGTCAATGATGCGGTTGCCAAGATGCTGGCCAACGGCAAGCTCGACGAGAGCTCGAAGGCCTGGCTGAAGACGCCGCTCAATCCCGACAACCTCAAGGATTGAGTTCTCGTGGCTTTTGCCTGGCTCCCAGGTGCTGTGGGCGACATCGCGCGCGGCGCGGCCACGACGATCCTGTTGATCGTCGTGACCACGCTCGTGGGCACGCTGCTTAGCATCCTGGGCGCTGCCGGCCGGCGCAACGGCCCGGTATTCGTGAAGCGCGCCATCGCGGTGTATGTCGAGGTGATGCGCAACACGCCGTTCCTGGTGCAGCTGTTCTTCATCTTCTTCGGACTGCCCAGCCTCGGCATAAGGCTCGATCCGATCCTGGCAGCCATGTTGGCAATGACGCTCAACATGGCGGCCTACACCATTGAAATCGTCGGCGCCGGTCTCGATGCCGTGCCCGGCGGACAGACGGAAGCCGCCTTGGCACTCGGGCTTCGGCCACGCCAGGTGTTTGTCAAGATCGTGCTGCCGCAGGCGCTCAAGGTGATCTATCCGGCGCTGACCAGCCAGATCGTCATCATGATGCTGGAATCGGCCGTGGTGTCGCAGATCGCCGTGCGTGAGCTGACCTATGAGGCCGACATGCTGCAAGCCCGCACCTTCCGCTCCTTCGAAACCTATTTCGTCGTGACCCTGGTCTACCTCGTCCTGTCCATGGCCTTGCGCCGGCTGCTGGTCACAGGCGGGCGCCGCGTATTGGGGGCAGGTGTCACATGATCGAATTCACCTTCTGGGACATCGTTCGCAATCTGCTGCTCGCCGCCCGCTGGACGGTGCTGTTGTCGCTGGCGGCCTTTGTCGGCGGGGCGGTGGTAGGGCTGATCGTGCTGTTATTCCGCATCGCCGAAAATAAATGGAGCCGGCGCATCGCTTCCGGCTACATCGCCCTGTTCCAGGGAACGCCGCTGTTGATGCAGCTGTTCCTGATGTTCTTCGGCCTGCCGATGCTCGGCCTGCGCATCGAGCCATGGACGGCAGCGGTGCTCGGCCTGACCTTCTTCGCCAGCGCCTATCTGGCCGAGATCTGGCGCAGCGGCGTCGATGCGCTGCCGCGCGGGCAGTGGGACGCTGGCGCCAGCCTTGGGCTGCACCGTCTGCAGGAGCTCAGGCTGATCATCCTGCCGCAGGCGTTCTCGATCACAAGGGCGCCGATCGTCGGCTTCCTGGTGCAGTTGATCAAATCGACGGCGCTGACCTCGATCATCGGCTTCGAGGAGCTGGTCAGAACCTCCAACGCCATCAACAACGCCACCTTCGAACCGTTCAAGGTCTACGGGCTGGTGGCGCTGATCTTCTTCGTCATGTGCTTTCCACTGACGCAATACGCCCGTACGCTCGAACAACGAGCGGCGGCCCACTGACGCCAGGCGGCGACAGTGCGTGAAGGGAACCTGCCGGAATAGAACGGCATCAACTGAGGAGAAACCAGATGAACAGACTGATCGGAAAATCCCTGACACGGCGCGGCGTGCTTGGTGCGGGCCTCGCTACAGCCGGCGTGCTCGCCATGCCGTCGATCCTGCGCGCGCAGGACAAGTCGCTGAAGGTCGGCGTCTATGGCGGCTATTTCAAGAAATCCTTTGACGAGCACGTCTTCCCAGATTTCACCAAGGCCACCGGCATTGCAGTGGAATCGGTCGCCGAGCCGACCGGCGAAGCCTGGCTGGTGCAGCTCGAACAGGCGTCCAAGGCAGGCCAGGCGCCGGCCGACCTTTCGATGATGTCGCAGACCTCGACGCTGAAGGGCCAGTCGACCGAATTATGGACGCCGCTCGATACGTCGAAGTTCAAGCACTACAACGACCTCTTGCCGCGCTTCGTCAACAAATATCCGGATGGCCGGGTCGCCGGCATCGGCGCCGTCGCCTGGTGGATCACGCTGGTCTCCAACACCGATGTCTACAAGGATGCGCCGACCTCATGGGAGACGCTGTGGGACAAGGCCAATGAGGACAAGCTTGGCCTCCTGGCGCTTGCCTCGAACTCGTTCCTGCTCGAAGTGACAGCCAAGACCTTCATGGGCGGCACCAATGCGCTCGACACCGAGGACGGACTGAACAAGGCGTTCGAAAAGCTCGCCGAGCTCAAGCCGAATGTCCGGCTGTGGTATCGCGACGAGGCGCAGTTCGAGCAGGCGCTGAAGTCGGGCGAGATCCCGATGGGCCAGTATTATCACGACGTCACCGGCCTCGCGGTCGCCGACGGCTTCCATGTCCGCTCGACCTTCCCGAAGGAAGGCGGCATCCAGGATTCCGGCAATTGGGTGCTGTCGCGCGCCTCGACCAAGGTCGACGAGGCGCATGCCTTCATCGACTATATGAGCCAGCCGTCGATGCAGGGCCTGATGTCGCGCAAGGTCGGCACCACGCCGACGCTGAAGAAAGAGGTGCTCGACCTCAAGCCGGAAGAGTTCGCCGCGGTGTCGTCGGATATCGACCCGATCATCCCGCGCTACGACCTCTATACGTCGAAGGCCGACTGGATCAACCAGAAGTGGACCGAGCTGATCGTCGGCTGAGCCGTTCGATCCGTCTGAACCACAGCGGCCGCCGGCATAGTCCGGCGGCCCCTTAGCAAACCCTCCAAGGGATGAGCATGTCCGGACTAGACATCAACGCCGTCACCAAAAAATTCGGCAACTTCGCCGCCGTCGACAATGTCCAGCTCAACGTGCCGCATGGCACGTTCGTGTGTCTGCTCGGCCCGTCGGGCTGCGGCAAGACCACGCTGCTGCGCATGATTGCCGGACTTGAGGAGCCGACCAGCGGCGCCATCGTGCTCGACGGCGAGGACATCACGCCTTTGCCGACGCACAAGCGCAATCTCGGCATGGTGTTCCAGTCGCTGGCGCTGTTTCCGCATCTCTCCGTCGGCGACAACATCGCCTATGCGCTGCGCATTCGCGGCGCCTCGAAGGAGGAGCAGAAGAAACGCGTCGACGAGTTGCTGGGCCTCATCCATCTGACCGGCTTTGCCGACCGTCCGGTGGCCAAACTGTCGGGCGGTCAGCGCCAGCGCGTGGCAATTGCGCGGGCCTTGGCGCTGTCGCCGAAACTGTTCCTGCTCGACGAGCCGCTGTCGGCGCTCGACGCCAAATTGCGCGAGGCCATGCAGGTGGAACTGCGCCAGTTGCAGCAGCGGTTGGGCATCACCACCATCGTCGTCACCCACGACCAGCGCGAAGCCATGACCATGGCCGACCTGGTCGTCGTCATGGGCCACGGCAGAATCCTGCAGGCGGCGCCGCCGATCGAGATCTACCGCAAGCCGGCCGACGCCTTCGTCGCCGACTTCATCGGCATCACCAATCTGCTGCCGGCCGAGATCGACAGCACCGGGCGTACCACCATTCTGGGCACAGCCATTCCAGGTCTTGCCATGCCGGCGGGTCAGACCAAAGCGTCTGTTTCGGTCCGCCCGGAGGACGTGCATCTGGGCAGCCCCGGCGGCTCGGCCATTACCGGAGAGGTGAGCTTCGTTCGCGATCTCGGCGGCACCATCGAGACCTTCGTCGACGTCGGCGGCACCAGCATCATTGCGGTGACGACGCCGCGCGAGCGGCATGACGTGCCGGTCGGCGCCAAGGTCGGGGTCACGCTGCCACCGGCAAGCTGCGTGGTGCTCGGCGCATGAGACGCGAAGCCCCGAAGTCCATAGCCGACTATACGCCACTGTTCTTTCCGGCGCTGATGCTGATAGTCTTCTTCGTCGTGCCCTTCTCGACGATGATCGCGGTGAGCTTCTTCAAGCGCAACCCGTCCGGTTTCTACACGCCGGATTTCGTGTTCGACAATTACGCCCGCTTCCTGTCGGTGTTCTTCGGCGGCGTGCTCGGCTTTTCGCTGCTGCTGGCGGTGCTGGTCGCCGTCTGCTGCGTGGCCATCGCCTTTCCCTTCACCTACCTTTTGACCCGCCGGCCGCGCCGCGTGCAGACGCTGTGGCTGGTCGGCCTCCTGTCGGTGCTGTCGCTGTCGGAAGTCATTATCGGCTTTGCCTGGTCGACGCTGTTTTCGCGCACCGCCGGCATCACCAATTTGTTCGTGTCGATCGGGCTGATGGACAAGCCGGTGGCGCTGCTGCCGACCTTTGGCGCGGTGCTGACCGGCATGGTCTACCAGGCGCTGCCCTATACGATCCTGGTGCTGTACCCCGCCCTCGTGCGCCTCGACCCGACATTGCTCGAGGCAGCGCGCACGCTCGGCGCCTCGCCGATCCGCGCCTTCTTCAACGTCGTCGCGCCGGCATTGCGCAACACCATTGTGGCGACACTGATCATGGTCTTCGTGTTCGCCCTCGGCTCGTATCTTTTGCCGCAGATTCTGGGACGGCCGCAGCACTGGACGCTGTCGGTGCTGATCACCGACCAGGCGATCTACCAGTCCAACATGCCGTTCGCGGCCGCAATGGCGGTGTTCCTGGTGCTGATCTCGCTGGCGCTGGTCGGACTGACGCTGCTCGTCGGACGAAGGGAGAACGCCCTATGACCGCGACCTTGCTGCGCCGTGTCTATTTCACCATCGTCGCTTTGTTTCTGGCGGCGCCGCTGATCGTCGTCGCCGGCGTGTCGGTCAATTCGCGCCAGGAGCTCTCCTTCCCGCCGGTCGGTTTCTCGCTCGCCTGGTACGCCCAGATCTTCACCGATCCGGAATGGCGGCTGGCGCTGATCCATTCGGTGACGCTGGCCGTCTGCTCGGCCGCGATTGCCGTGGCGGTGGCGCTGCCGCTGGCTTGGTTCCTGTGGCGGCGCATCGCGCCATGGGCAAACATTTTTCAGGTGCTGGGCCTCGCGCCCTTCATCCTGCCGCCGGTCATCACCGCGCTCGGCTTCCTCTCCTTCTGGGCGACGGTCGGGCTGTTCGGCCAGTTCTTCACCGCCATCATCAGCCACGCTATCTTCTTCGTGACGCTGCCGCTGGTGACGCTGTCGCTGGGCTTTGCCTCGATCGACCGCTCGCTGGTAGAGGCCGCCGCCACCATGGGCGCCGACGACCGCACGGTGCTGAAGACCGTGGTGCTGCCGCTGATCCTGCCCTACCTCGTCTCGGGCTACGCCTTCGCCTTCGTCTTGTCGCTCAACGAATACATCGTCGCCTACATGACGATCGGCTTCACCACCGAGACGCTGCCGATCAAGATCTTCAACGCGCTGCGCTACGGCTACACACCGACCATGGCTTCGGTGTCGGTGTTCTTCGTCGCGGTGGCGACACTGGTGTTCGGCTCGATCGCCAGGTTCGGCGATATTCGCAGATTGCTCGGCGCGATGTCGTCCGACGGGAGCTGAGCGCAATCATTCTAAGTAACAGCACCAGTACAGCACCCCTCGATCGCTGCTCAGACCACCAATGCCATGAAGGTGCTGAGTGCACCCTATGCACTCGCGCAGGCGGCAGCTTCGCGCCTCATCTCGGACTCAGGGGTGAACCTAAGTGCTCCTCGAAAGCGGACAACTGACTTCTTCGCCCGACTATTCGCCAGGGTCGAACTCACCTTTGAACAAGACCGTCTCCACCGGCCCGAGGGGATTGACGATCCGGCTCTCCAGGACTTCGACAAGTTTGCGTCCGACACCCGCTATGTCCACGAAATGAACGCCGATCTTCGCAGGCAAGAAACGTGACAGCCGCGTGCTGTCCCGAGTGACAATGTGGATGTCACTCCCTGGCGCGAGACCTCTTCTGCCAAGAGCGTGTAGTGCCCCCAAAAGGCCCAGTTCGTTGGCGCAAGCCAAGCCCGTCGGCGGATCTGACCAGGCCAGCATGCGATCGAACCAGGCTGCGCTCGATTCCATGGTGAACATTCCATGACCGATCAGCGACTGGTCGATCGGAATACCAGCCTCGGCCATTGCCCTTCCATACCCGGAAAGACGCATGGCACTCGCCTGGTCGCCCGGAACGAGAAGTTGCAGCGCAATGCGTCGGCAGCCCTTGTCCACGAGCCGCCGGGTCGCCTCGTAGGCAATCTGTTCATTGTCGATGTCGACATAAGGATATGCTGTATCCAGGTCAGTTCTTCCAAACGCGACGAATGGCATGCCTCTATCCAGCAATAGCTTAACGCGTGGATCACCCGAGACCATGCGCGTGATAATCAGTCCGTCTGTGCTGCCCGCCTGAAGCTGTCGCTGCACACTCTCGATGGGGTCATCATCGGGCGTGGTGGAGTAGATGGATAGACTATAACCCGCTTGCCGCGCCGCCAGCGTCATGCCTTCGATTAACGGAAGCTTCAACAGATCGGACAGATGATCTTGTGTTTCCATCGGGTAGATTGCTGTCATCGTCAGCGTGCGGCCAGTTTTGAGCGCGAAGCCATGATGATTTGGCACATAGCCGACCCGCTGCGCCACTTCCTTGACGCGAGCGATGGTGGCGGGATGAACCTCCGGCCCATCCTTCAGCGCGCGGGATACCGTGGTCACCGAAAGGGAAAGTTCCGCCGCGATCTGTTTCAGGTTGGTCATGTCGCCCGACCTCATTTGCGAAAGCGCCGGCTGATTTGCTGACTTCCACTACGTGACCGAATTCCACCTCACGGTCAATCCAAGCTCTCGCTAAAGCAGCTTGACTCTCCTGCAATTGGATGCAATCGTAACGTTACGATTGGCAAGAATTGGCCATTTTTAGCGCGTCTCAACAAATTCTAGGGAGGAGAACCTATGTCTTGGTTACGCATTTCCTTGGCGGCATTCGCATTCTCGGCCGCCGTGCCGGTCTATGCCCAATCAGTCACCATCACGACCGCGGGCGGCGATTATGGCAACGCCATGAAGGAAGCCATGTGGGGCCCCGCTGCAAAAGAGCTTGGCTATGATGTCGGCGAGGAGACCCTCAGCGACGGCTTGGCCGCCCTGAAGATGCAGGTTACCTCGGGCGCGGTCACAACCGACGTCATTCACCTGGGCTCACCGGAGGGCGCGCAGGCCGCCGCACAGTCGCTGCTGGAGCCGCTCGACTACACGATCATCGACCCAAAGGCCGTGCCGGACGGCGCAAAGTCCGACTACTGCTATCCATTCGACTCCTATGGCACCGTCTTGTCGTGGAACACCAAGACCTATGGCGAAAACCCGCCGAAGACATGGGCGGAGTTCTGGGACCTTGCCAAATTCCCCGGCCGTCGTGCGCTGCGTGCCAATGCCCAGGACTCGATCGAGATCGCGCTGCTCTCCGATGGCGTAGCACCGGCGGACGTCTATCCCGTTCTCAGCACGCCAGAGGGTCTGGATCGCGCTATCAAGCGGCTCGAAGCACTCAAGCCGAATGTCGCCGTTTGGTGGACCTCGGGAGCGCAGTCGGCGCAGTTGCTGAAAGATGGTGAGGCGGATTTGGTCGTTACCTGGAACGGGCGGGCCCAAACCGTAAAAGCAGATGGCGGCGCGGCCGACTACACGTTCAAGGGTTCCGTCATTGGCACCGACTGTCTTGCGGTGCCGAAAGGGGCGCCGAACAAGGAAGCAGCTATGAAGCTCATCGCAGCGATGACACAGCCCGCGCGCGTGGCGAAGCTGACCGACTTCATAGCCTATGGCCCGGTCAATCCTGCTGGCTATGAGGGTGGCCTTATCCCCGAGGACCGTCTCAAGACGCTGGCGACCGCGCCTGAAAATGCCGGCACTTCGGTGTTTTCGAATTCAGAATGGTGGGTCAGGAATGGCGAGGCTGCCCAAAAAGCCTTCGATGAGATGATGGCCCGCTGAGTCTCAGCTCTAAGGCTTGAGCACATGATGAAGTCGCTCCCGATCACCATCGACAGCGTGCGCAAGACCTATGGATCTTACGTCGCGCTGGACGATGTCTCGCTCGACATTCGGGCTGGCGAATTCCTCACGCTGCTGGGGCCATCGGGATCGGGCAAGACCACGCTGCTCATGGCTCTGGCCGGCTTTGTCCGGCCGGATTCCGGTAGACTTCTGTTGGGCGATCGCGACATTACCCGCCTGGCCCCGAACAGGCGCAACATCGGCATAGTCTTCCAGAACTACGCCCTGTTTCCCCACATGAACGTTCTGGCAAATGTTGAGTATCCGCTGGTGCTGCGCAAGGTACCGAAAGCCGACGCCCGCCAGCGGGCGCTCGACACTTTGGACCGCGTGAAGCTCGAAGGTTTGGCGGAGCGCAACATTGCCGCATTGTCCGGCGGCCAGCGCCAGCGGGTTGCGTTAGCGCGGGCGATCGTCTTCGAGCCGCGCGTGATGCTGATGGACGAGCCGTTGTCGGCGCTCGACAAGAATTTGCGCGAAACCATGCAGTACGAGATCCGGCGTCTGCACGATGATCTGGGGATCACCACGATTTATGTGACGCATGACCAGCGCGAAGCACTGATCATGTCAGACCGGGTCGCGGTGATGAATTCCGGCCGTATTCAGCAGATCGACACGCCACAGCGGATTTATGATCGTCCATCGACCCGCTTTGTCGCTGAGTTCATGGGTGAGGCCAACATTGTGGCCCCGGGCGCGGTGCGCAGAATAGACGGCGCCGATGCATCAAGCGAAGCTCTGATGATCCGCGCCGAAAGTTTCCATCTTGATGCGAAGCTCGTCGGGCGAGACGGGGTGGCGCTCGAGGGAACGCTGCGCGCCAAGGCGTTTCGCGGCGAGAACTGGCTTTTGACGCTGGCGCTTGACGGCGGGCAAGAGATTCTTGTCTGCGTTCCGGCGGCGATGGCCAGCGGCTGCGGCGAGCTTGCGACCGGTCAGCGAGTGACCGCATATGCACCGGCAGCGAAAGTTCACGCGATACCGGGAGCAGGAGCGTGACCGTCATCGCCGATCCTGCGCTGGCGGCAGACGCACGACGCGAGCGGCGGTTCTTCCTGTCGCTTTCAGTGCCCGCGCTTTTGATCGTTGGGCTGGCGGCAATCCTGCCCATCGTCTGGATTATCCGGCAATCCTTCCTCACCACAGCGGGTGAATACACCGTCGGCAACTACGAGAAAGTGCTTTCGAGCGGACTGACATGGTCGGCACTCGTCACCACCCTTGAGCTGTCCGTGGGCACGCTGGCGATCTGCATTCTACTCGGTACCCCCTTGGCACTCGCCCTGGCCAGCACCAGACCAAGGGTGGCCAATTTGCTGATGGCCTTCGTCATGCTGCCGTTGTGGACCTCCATTCTGGTGCGCACCTATGGCTGGCTCGTTCTGTTGCGACGCGATGGCCTGATCAACGCGGCTTTGACCGGTTCAGGCCTGACAGCTGAGCCCTTGCCGCTGGTCTACAACTTAACGGGAACGCTCATCGGCATGGTTCACTACATGCTGCCGCTCTTCCTGCTGCCCGTTTATGCGGCGATGCGCGATATCGATGCAAACCTCGTTCGCGCGTCGGCGAGCATGGGCGCCACGCTCGGACAAACGATCCGCACGGTCATTCTGCCGCTTTCGGCCGGCGGCATCTTCTCGGGTTCGATCATCGTCTTCATTTACACCATAGGGTTCTTCATCACGCCCGCGGTGCTTGGCGGCGGCAAGGTAAACCCTCTTTCCACCCGGATCGAGCGCACGCTATCGACCTTCCAGGATTGGGGCTCGGCGAGCGTCCTGGGCATCCTGCTCCTCGTACTAATGGCGTTGGTGGGGGTGATGTTCCTGGCTGCGCGGCGGCTGATTGCCGGACGCAGCATCGGCACAGCCCATGCTTGAAGCCTATCCAGATAGCAGGCTGGCCCGCATCCTCCTGTGGAGCTTTTGCGCGCTCGTTATGGCGTTCCTGATGCTGCCGACGCTCGTCGTCGTGCCGCTCTCTTTTTCGGCGTCCAATCTTTTGGAGTTCCCGCCGCGCGCATACTCGTTGCGCTGGTACGAGGCTTTCTTCGGTTCGGCGGCATGGATGGCCGCACTCAGGACGAGCCTGATCCTTGGCACATTGACGGCGATGATCGCAGTGCCCCTGGGGCTGCTGGCCTGCATTTCGATAAATCGGCTCGGCGGAAAGGCCGCCATTGCCATTCAGGGTATTCTGCTAACCCCTTCTATCGTGCCGGGAATCCTGCTCGCGATTGGTCTCTTCTTTGTTCTGGCGGCCCAACGTCTGGTCGGAACGCTGTTCGGTGTCCTGGTCGGACATGTGGTGCTGGCCATTCCGGTCGCCTGCATTGTGTTGGTGCCCGCCTTGGCCCGCTTTGACTGGAACCAGGTTCAGGCGGCGCGCAGCCTGGGCGCAAACTGGGCAAGAGCCATTGGCGGAATAATTGTCCCCCAACTTCGGATAAGTCTGTTGTCGGCCACGCTGATGGCCTTCCTGACCTCGCTCGATGAATCCGTCATTTCGATCTTCGTCGCGAGTGGTCAAAACAGCACGCTGCCGAAGCTCATGTTCCTGTCGCTGCGCGATCAGATCGACCCGACCATTGCGGCGATTTCGACCTTGTGGACCGTCATCGTCGTGGTCGTTGTCCTCGTCGTGACCCTTCGCCAAAAATCCTGACCGAGATTGGAAACATGCCCAACAATCATCATGCAGCCGACGATCTGGCGGATCATTCAACGGACATACCCCAGGTGGGGTTGGCGATCATCACCGGCTCGGCGAATTGGGGTCTCGCCTTTCCGGAAGATGTCGAAGTCGATGGCGTCCGCACCTTGCAACGAGACATGAGTTTCGAAACCCCTTTCGGTCCCAGCGACAATTGGAAACTGCTCGAATTCGATGCATCTATTACCGTCGAGGGCAAAACGAAACGTGCCCTGTGCATGTATTCGCACGGCAATCCCCGAGACCATATCGACCATTCCTGTCATCGCCGCGCGTTCTGGGTCTTGATGAAAGCGGGTGTAAGGCAAGTGCTGGCCTGCTCGACCGTTGGCGCCGTCAACAAGGCGATCCAGCCCGGCGACATAGTCGTAAACGCCGATATCATCGAACTGTCGCAGACCCCGTTTTCACTTCTGCCTGGCCGCCAGAGCTTCGACTGCTCGGGCAAGCAGATCGTATGTCCAAGATGTGCGGCATTGTTGGCCGAGACCGCCCGGCGCCATTGGCCAGCCGGATGCCGCGTCCATGGCATCGAGCAGCAGCTGGTGGCTGCCCACTGCTACGGGCCGCGACTGACAACTCCCGCCGAAGCTCTGGCGTATCGAAACATGGGAGCGGACGTGCTCAACCACTCGATCGCCCCTGAGGCCACCTTATCGCGCGAGATCGGCGCCTGTTTCGTGCCCCTGGCGTTCGTCACGGCCGGCTTCAACGACTATATGGACCGCGAGCGCCAGAAATTGCTGCAGGAGCACGTGCTGCCGAGCCTCTCTATGACAGCCTCGCGGGTTGCGCTGGAGACCGCGGCGCGACTTCCGGCCAATCCGGAATGCTCTTGCCACGGCTTGAAGTCGCCCCAACCGGCAGAGCGTTCTACCCGGTTCTGAAAAGCAGCGAGAGTCTGGGATCGTTCACTCGCAACGATGCTCGCGTCGAACTGAGAGTCCGCTTTTGAAGATCCCACGCCCGAAGCGTTCGGCCGCTTCCGGTCCAAAAGGCGACAACCAGACATCTGCTCTGCAGTGACTGCTTCGGGCAGTTGGCGGACCGCTTGGTGCGTCTTCAATGGCTGAAGACGAGCGGCGGTGCGATGCGGTCCCGCCGCAGCCAGCGCGCGAGCAGCAGCACCGCCACCACGGCCAGACCCGACGCCAGGCCGATCCAAATGCCGACGCCGTGCAGGCCGAAATGGAAGGCGAGCAGCACGCCGAGCGGCAGGCCGATGCCCCAATAGCCGATGGCGGCATAGATCATCGGCAGCTTGGTGTCGTGCAGGCCGCGCAGCATGCCGGCGGCAACGGCCTGCGCGCCGTCGAAGATCTGAAACAGCGCGGCAAAGGCCAGGAACGACACGGCCAGCGCGATCACCCTGGCGTTCGCCGGATCGGTCATGTCGATGAAGGCGCTGATCAACAGATGCGGCCACAGCACCATCACCAGCGCCATCAGCGCCATGGACGAGACGCCGATGACGAAGGCGGTCCAGCCGGCGCGCGAAACGCCTGCCGGATCGCCGGCGCCGTGGGCCAGCCCGACGCGCACGGTGACGGCCTGGTTGAGACCGAGCGGCACCATGAAGGAGATCGAGGCGATCTGGATTGCGATAGCGTGCGCGGCGAGCGAATCCGCATCGATCAGGCCCATCAGCAAGGCTGCTGCATTGAAGATCGTCACCTCGAAGGCGAGGATGCCGGCGATCGGCATGCCGAGCCGCAGCAGACCCTTGAAACGCGGCCAGTCGGAGCGCCAGAAGCGACCAAACAGGCGGTAGCGGCGGAACTTCTTCTCCAGCATCACCACGGCTGCCAGGCCGCAGAACATCAGCGTGCTCGACAGCGTGGTCGCCAGCCCCGAACCGGCAATGCCCATCGAGGTGACGCCGAGATTGCCAAACATGAACACCCAGTTGAAGAAGGCGTTGCAGGCGACGGCGACGAAGACGATGATCAGCGCCCAGCCCGGCCGCTCCAGCGCCGAGATGAACGAGCGCAGCACGATATAGCCGTAGAAAGGCAGCACCGCCCATTCCAGCCAGCGCAGATAGATGCCAGCCTGATGCGCCAATGCCGGCTCCTGGCCCATGGCCAGCAGAATGGCCTCGCCATGCCACAGCACGATCCAGATCGGGATCGAGATCAGGATCGCCAGCCACAGGCCCTGGCGCACGGTACGGCGCAAATCGCGCACCGAATAGCGCTGGCGGCCAAGCTCGGTGGCGATCATCGGCGAGGTCGCCAGCATCAGGCCGAGGCCGAAGATCAGCGGCATGAAATAGAGATTGGCGCCAAGCGCGCCGCTGGCCAGCGTGTCCGCGCCCAGACGCCCCATCATCATGACGTCGGTGGCGGTCATCGCGGTCTGGCCGAGATTGGTGAGCACCATCGGCCAAGCCAGCGCCAGCGTCGCCCTGATTTCCTGACGCCAAAGATTTTCCGGCGCACGAGCGCCGGCTTCGATCGCAGACATTGTCCTGCTCTTTCCGATTGCGGCGCGTCGGCAACGAGGCCGGAAGCCGCACTTCCAAACGGCAAAACCTTCGGTTTCGCAGCGTTTGCGTCGTTCTATTGGACGAAATGCGGCATGAAGGCAAGGGAGGACGGGCAGCCGGCGATTGAGCCAGAGGCGGGAACCCTCCTATCCGGCTGCCCTTGCATCAACCGATGCTTTCGCCGCCGTCGATCACCAGTGCCTGGCCGGTCATGAAGGATGAGCGGTCGGAGACGAGGAACAGGATCGCTTCGGCGATCTCTTCGGCGCTCGCCCAGCGGCCCATCGGAATCTTGGTGCGGACATAGGTCTCGATCGCCTCGCGTCCGCCCATCTGGGCGATGAACGGCTCGTTGAAGGGCGTGTCGACCCAACCGGGGCAGAGCGCGTTGACGCGCACATTGTGCCGGGCATAGTCGAGCGACATCTGCCTGGTCATCGCCACAACCGCATGTTTGGAGGTGGCATAGGCGATCATTTCGCGATCGTAGAACACGCCGGAATTCGAGGCCGTGTTGAGGATGACGCCGCCGCCTTGCGCGACCATTGCCGGCATGACCAGCCGCGCGGCCAGAAACTGCGCCCGTACATTGATGCGCCATGACGCATCCATACCATCGACCTCGACCTCGGTCAGCGTGCCGCCGACCTGGATGCCGGCGTGATTGTGCAGAATGTCGATGCGGCCATACTTGCCGAGAGTGCCTGCGATGAGCTTCTCGACCGCGGCGTCGTCAGAGACGTCGGTGACAATCGCCCCGGCCTGCCCGCCCACTGCCCGGATGTCCGCCGCTGTCGTCTCGCCGCTGGTCTTATCCCGGTCGGCGATGACCACCACAGCGCCTTCCCTGGCCATGATCATGGCGCCGGCGCGGCCGATGCCGGAACCGGCGCCCGTCACCACGGCGATGCGGTCTCTAAGGATCATGAATTTGTCTTTCAGCTGGATGGCTTGTTCAGTTTGACGGCTGGCGCTGGCGCAGCTGCCATTGGGCAAGCACCACCAGAAGAACCGAGGCGACGAGCACGATGCTGGCGATGGCGTTGATTTCCGGCGTCACGCCGCGCCGGATCGAGGCGAAGACATAGATCGGCAGCGTCGTCTGCGCGCCGGCGACGAAGAAGGCGACGATGAAATCGTCGAAGGAGAAGGTGAAGGCGAGCAGGAAACCGGCGACCACAGCCGGCATGATCTGCGGCAGCACGATCGAGCGGAACGTCGTCAGCGGCGTGGCGTAGAGATCGCTCGAGGCCTCAACCAGGTTGCGGTCGAGGCTGGCGAGACGCGTGCCGACGATTATCGTCACCAACGCCATCGAAAACAGGCCGTGCGCGGCGATGATCGATCCATAGCCGAGTGACAGGCGCGGCGGTTGATCGTCGGGCCAGATCGAGGCGAGGAACGGGTTGAGCACGCCAAACAGCTGGACCAGCGCAACGAGCGTCGAGATGCCGATGACGACGCCGGGAACGACGATCGCGGCACCCATCAGCGCGTCGAAGACGGCGCGGGTTCTGAGCCCGACCCGCGCCAGGCCGAGTGCGGCTGCCGTGCCGCACACCGCCGCCAGAAGCGCGCTGGTGGTGGCGATGAACAGGCTGTTCTTCAATGCCTCGACCAGGAACGGGTTCGACAGCGCCGTGCCGTACCACTGCACCGAAAAGCCGGTGAACTCGCTGGCATGGCGGCCGGCGTTGAAGGAAAACAGCACGACCAACGCAATCGGCAGATAGAGGAAGGCGAAGACGGCTGTGACGAAGGCGCGCATCAGATCAGATCCACCCTGCGGGCGCCCGACACCCGTGTCGAAATGCGGTTTGCCGCGATCAGCACCACCACCGAAACCGCCACCAGCGTGATGGCGATGGCCGATCCGAACGGCCAGTTGCGCGACTGCAGGAACAGGTCGACCAGCGCGTTGCCGATGAAGAACACCTTGCCGCCGCCAAGCAGGGTCGGGATCAGGTATTCGCCAAGCAACAGGATCATGACCAGTGAGAAGCCGGTCATGACGCCCGGCAGCGACAGCTTCAGGGTGACACCCAGAAACGTCGAGAGCGGCGTCGCGCCGAGATCGGCGGAGGCTTCCAGCAGCCTTCGGTCGAGCCGCTCGAGACTGACATAGATCGGCAGGATCATCAGCGGCAAATAGCCGTAGACGATGCCGAGCAGCACGGCGCCCGGCGTGTTGATCAGCCTGACATCCTCGATGCCGACAAAGGCCAGCAGTGCGGGAATGCCGCGTCCGCCCAGAATGTACATCCAGGCGTAGGTGCGCATCAAAAGGCTGGTCCAGAACGGAATGACGACGAGCGCAAGTAGGATCAGCCGCCAGCGCTCCGGCGCCTTCAGGGCAAGATAGTAGGCGACCGGGTAGGCGACGAGCAGACAGGCAAGCGCGCCCACCGGCGCCAGCATCATCGTGTTCCAGAAGGCGGTCGCCCGCGCCGGGAGGTTGGCGTATTGCGCCAGCGTGAAGGCGGCCTGGTAGCCGCCCTCCGGCGCCCGCTCGCCGACGCTGAACACGGCAATGGCGACGAACGGCAACACCAGAAACACCACCAGCCACGCTGTAGCCGGAGCGAGCAGCAGCGCTGTCAGGATGTTATGCCGAAATCTGTTGCCGTGCATGGAAACCGCCCCGATGCCGGCGGACCTAGGCCCGCCGGTTTTCCGTTTGCGTCAGGCCAGCCTCAAGCCGACTTGAAGCGCGCCATCAGCTCGGCCCGGCCGGGATCGGTCAGTGTTGCCGCCGCGCCGAACTCGAGCGGCGTCAACAGGTCCGCCGCAGGATAGAGGATCGGATTGTCGAGCACTTCCTTGGGCAGCAGCTTGTTGACGCGTGCGTCGGTCGAGGGCGCGCCATTGGCGAGATGCTCCTTCACCGCGACCTCAGGGGTCATCAGATAGTTGAGCAAGGCATAGCCGGCCGGCTTGTTCGGCGCGTCCTTCGGGATGGCGTAGAAATCGGTCCAGATCTCGCCGCCCTCCTTGCCCAGCACATAGGCGATCTCCGGGATATCGCGATGCAGCTGTGCGCCATCATTCGTCCAGCACATGGTCAGCCAGGCGTCGCCCGCCCGCATGCCCGGCTGGTAGTCGGACGAGACCGCGAACAGATGCGGCTTGACCTTGAGCAGCAGCTCCTCGGCCTTGGCGAGTTCATCCTGCTTCAGCGAGTTGAAGGAATAGCCGTAATATTTCAGCGCGTTGCCGATGGTGGTCAGCTGGTAGTCGTGCACCATGGTGCGGCCATCGCCCTCAGCCATGGCGACGTCCCAGAATTCCTTCCAGCTGGTCATCGGCTTGGCCAGCTTCTTGGTGTTGACGGCAAAGCCCGTGGTGCCCCAGTTCTTCGGCACCGCGTAGGTCGTGCCGTCGATCGTGCCTTCCGAGGTGAAGCGCGGGTCCTCCTGGGAGCTGTCGAAATTCGGCAGCTTGGCCATGTCGAGCGGATCGATGATGCCGAGTTTCTTGTAGGTCGAGATCGTGTAGTTGGTCGGTACGAACAGGCTCCAGCCCGAGGCGCCGGCCTGCAGCTTGGCAAGCATCTCCTCATTGGAGCCGAAGACGTTGACCTCGACGGCGACGCCGGTGTCCTTCTTGAAATTCTCGAAGGTCTGCGGGTCGTGATAGTTCGGCCAGGTGGCGATCGACATGCGGTCGCCGAGGTTTTCGGCGGCGAAGGCCGGCGTCGGCATGATGCCGAGCTCGCGCGCCATCACCGCGGTTGCGATGCCCAGGCCGGTGAGGCCGAGGAAATCGCGGCGGCCGATCGAGCCGCGCTTCAGGCGCATCAGCTGGTCGACGAAGTTCTCAGAGCTAATCGGCAGTCCGTCACGATATGATTTCGACATTTTTTGCTACCCTCTGGTTGGTCCCGTTGTTCTTGGTCTCCGGAAACGCCAGCGGCGTCCCGGAGGCAAAGCCGATGGCGACGGGTTCACCCGGCTTGAAGAGATTGCCATGGCCGATCACATGGTCGGCCTTGGCCAGCAGCGTTCCGATGCCCTGCACCTCGACGGCGTATTCCGCCGTCGAGCCCAAGAAGATCCGGTTGCGCACGATGCCCTTGAAAGGGCTGCCTTTGGTGGCGCCGAGGCTTAGCGATTCAGGACGCAGGCTGACAGAAACGGTCTCGCCCTGCTGCAAGGCGGTTCGTTTGCGCGCGGCAATGACGGTTCCGTCCGCAAGCGCCACATTGACAAGATCGCCTGTATGCCCGGCAACCTTGCCGCCCAACAGATTGGTCTTTCCGACGAAGTCGGCGACGAACAGGTCGGCCGGCTCGTCATAGATCTCGCTCGGCTGGCCGAGTTGTACGATGCGGCCGCCATTCATGACGCAGACGAAGTCGCTCATCGACAGCGCTTCCTCCTGGTCGTGGGTCACCAGCACGAAGGTGATGCCGATCTCGCGCTGCAGGTTCTGCAGCTCGATCTGCATATCGGTGCGCAGTTTCTTGTCGAGCGCCGCCAGCGGCTCGTCGAGCAAAAGCACCGCCGGCTTGTTGACCAGTGCGCGCGCCAGCGCGACGCGCTGCTGCTGGCCGCCGGAGAGTTCGTGGATCTTGCGGCGGCCATAGCCGGCGAGCCGCACCATTTCGAGCGCCTCGCCGGCGCGCCGGCCGATTTCCTGCGACGACAGGCGTGGCCGTGCCTGGCGCAGCCCGTAGGACACATTGGCTTCCACATCGAGGTGCGGAAACAGCGCGTATTGCTGGAACACCATGTTGACCGGCCGGCGATAGGGCGGCGTTCCGGCCATGTCCCGGCCACGGATGAACACCTGGCCTTCGCTCGGCTGCTCGAAGCCGCCGATCATGCGCAGGCATGTGGTCTTGCCGCAGCCGGACGGTCCGAGAAGGGCGACAAAGGCGGAGGGCGGCACAGCCAGATCGATGCCGCTGACGGCGGTCACAGCGCCATAGCGCTTGGTGACGCCGCGAAACTCGATGTCGGGCACTGCGGTCAAAGTGCTGGCTCCAGCAACAGGGCTATTCTAGGACGCTACCAGAGCCAATGGCGTCTAGTATATACCTCGCTGGTGGTATATCTGATCTATTTTCTCGTTTAAGGGGGTATAGATTGAGTGCGTCCCGCAGCGACGAATACAGCCGGCTCGCAGCCCTTGTCGCGGCGACACGGGAGACGAGCGGCGACCTGTTCGGCAAGGCAATGGTCGGCTGGTTGAGCCAGCATGTCGGCTTCGACCACTGCGTGATCTTCGGTTACCGCGGCGCCTCGCGGCCGCCGCTGCTGTTCGAAACCTTCTCGCCTGACGAGAGCCATGTCTTCGTCACGCTCTATCAGGAAGGACCTTATCTGCTCGACCCATTTCATCACGCGGCGGTGGAGCGCAAGGAGGGGTTCTGGCGCATGCGCGAACTGGCGCCCGACCGCTTCTATGCCAGCGAGTATTTTCGCACCTACTATAGCCAGACAAGGCTGGCCGAGGAGGTCGGCTTCTTCGTGCCGCTGCCCGGCAAGGATGCGCTGGTGCTGTCGCTGATGCGATTGCACGCCTCGGGTCCCTTCGGCACCGCCGATGCCAGGCTGCTGCGCGACATGGCGCCGGCGGTCATCAACTTCGCCCGGTTGCGCTGGCCCGCACTTGCGGCCGAGGAGCAGGACGAAGCGGAGCAGGGCGAGACGATCGCCGCCGTCAACGAGTTCGACCGCGCCCACATTTGGGAAAGCCTGTCGCTGACCCCGCGCGAAAAGCATGTCGTCGATCTGGTGCTGCAGGGGCATTCCACCGAGTCGATCGCAAGAGCCATGCGCATCGTGCCGGGAACGGTGAAGGTCCATCGCCGCAACATCCATCGCAAACTCGGCATCAAATCCCAGGCCGGGCTGTTCGCCCGCTTCATTGAGATCATCGAGAGCCGGCGTTGAAATCGCTGAGGCAGACATCGTTCACTTGCGGGCGACAGACTGCTACGGATTACCCGAAACCAGTCGCTTCCTCATACGCCCCGGAGAGCAGACGATGGCATTCAGGCGCAGAAAGAACACGGCCGCGATCCCTCGCACGGTGCCGGCTTTCGAGCACATCGTCACCGAGGCGAGCGACAGTTTCCTGTGGCGGCTCGACGACTATCCCTGGGAGCGCAATGTCTGGAATTTTCATCCGGAATACGAGATCCATCTCCTGAGGAAGTCTTCCGGGGTCGCGCTGGTCGGCGATCACATCGGCGAATTCGGGCCGGGCTATCTGAGCATCGTCGGCGGCGGGCTGCCGCATGACTGGGTGACATCGGTGCAACCCGGCGAGCTGATCGAAGGACGCGACATCGTGCTGCAATTCGATCCGCAGCGGCTGCGCGGCTCGGCGGGACTGCTGCCGGAGCTGCGCGAACTGGAACCGTTCCTGGAGCGATCGCTGCGCGGCATGGTCTTCCATGGCCGCGCCGCGCTCGAAGGCGCCGCGCTGATGGAACGGATGGGCACGGTGCACGGGCTCGCCCGGTTTTGCCTCTTCCTCGAACTGGTCGATTTGCTGGCCAGGACAGACGAATACGAGCTTTTGTCCTCGCCGGATTTCTCACCCGCGCTCGACGCAACCTCGCTGGACATCATCCAGCGCACGCTGACCTATCTCTTCCAGCACTTCGCCGAGGACCTGAAGCTGCCGGAGGCGGCGGAGCTGGCGGGGATGAGCGAAAGCACGTTTTCGCGCTTCTTCCAGAAAAACACCGGCAACAGTTTCAGCGACCACATCGCCAAGCTCCGGCTCTGGCAAGCCTGCAAGCTGCTGGCGGACACCGATATTCCGATCACCGACATCTGCTTCCAGGTCGGCTACATGAACATCTCCAACTTCAACCGCGCCTTCCTGCGCAAGCACCGGATGACGCCGTCATCCTACCGCAAGCTGTCGAAGCAGCGGATGACGATGCGCGCCTGAAAACCGGCCTTCCTCACTCCATCGGTACTCATGTGACAGAGGCCGTGCAGGCGGGCCGGATTTTGCAGCGCACAATGCATAAAAGTACAGGTCTGCTGCAACGGGGCTTCTAGCGCGGCCTTTAGCAACTCCTCATTTTGGCGATGGGTGGCTTGTCGCTCGGGCGATGGCGAGGATCGCGCAACCGAAGACTTCCGCTTCCTGCGACTGTTCCTGGAGGAGAAAATCAATGAAACCAATTCGGCTCGCTGCGAGCATAAGCGCAGCTTTCATGCTTACCACGACCCTCTCGACCATGGCGCTGGCGGCGCCGGTCTGCTCGGCGCCGGTCAAGGTGCTGGCGCAACCGCGTGACGGGCTGACGCTGCTGGAGGCGTCCAAGGACGAGTTCCAGAAACTGGCCGGCGCCAGCTTCCAGATCGACTATCTCAACGAGAACGACCGCCGGGCAAAATCGCGCGCCGATGCGTCCACGGTGGGCAACTACAACGTCTACTATGTCGACGAAGCCAATGTGGCGCTGTTCGCCTCGTCGAAATGGATCGTGCCGCTCACCGACTATTACCCGGCTGACTACGACTACGCCGATTTCGACCCGGGCCGGCAGAAGGTCGCCACCTATGACGGCAAGGTGTGGTTCGCGCCGCTGACCGGCGGCGGCGACCTGATGGTCTACCGCAAGGACATTCTGGAAGCCGCCGGCATCCAGCCGCCGAAGACGCTGGACGAGTTGATCGCCGACGTGCCGAAGCTGACCGATCCCGACAAGGGCATGTACGGCATCGCGCTGCGCGGCGCGCGTGGCTCGGGCGCCAATGTCTGGCGCTGGATGCCGTTCTTCAAGGCCTATGGCGGAAAATGGTTCGACGGTGACAAGCCGGCTTTCAACTCCGAGGCCGCGGTCAAAGCGACCGAGACCTATCTTAAACTGTTCAAGGATTCAGCGCCCGGCACGCAGACCGGCAGCTGGGATGAATCGACCGGCGCCTTCCTGTCGGGCCAGGTCGCCATCCTCGTCGAGTCGACGCCGCTGTCGGGCATGGCGGTCGACCCGAAGACCTCGCAAGTGGTCGGCAAGATCGGCTTCCTGCCGCCGCCTTCGCCACTGACCGGCGGCGGCTACGGCCATGGCCTCGCCATCGCCGCCAAGGCCAATGCCGATGACGCCGCGAAGCAATGCGCCGGCCTGTTCATCGCCTGGGCGACGTCGAAGGAGAATGAGAAGCGCCGGCTCGACGCGCACCAATTCGGCGAGCTCAACCGCACCAGCGTGCTGTCCAGCAAGGAGTTCGCCGACATCTATGGCGCCGATCTCGGCCAGGCGCTTGCCGATACCGGCAAGGTGACGGCAGTGAACTTCTGGCAGGATCCGCGCTGGCCTGATCTCGGCGACCGCTGGGGCATCATCCTGGAAGAGCTGGTCACCGGCACGCGCACCGACGTCAAGGGCGGCCTCGACGAACTCGAGGCCTACGCCGACGAGCTGGTGAAGAAGAAGTAATCCTCCCGCCCGCGGCGCGCCGTCCACGGCATTCGACCGGATGCCGGGACTGTGCGCCGCGGGTTCTCTCCAAAAAGGCACAGCCCGAGGATAGGCCATGCGCCGACGCTCTTCCCTGCCCGTGACGTTTCTGGTTCCGACGCTCGCCATTCTTCTGGTGCTGTCGATGGTGCCGACGCTCTACGCCATCGTCATCGCCCTGCAGAACCGCGAGCTGAGTTCCTCGGACTATTCCTGGGTCTGGTTGTCGAACTTCATCGACCTGTTCGCCGACCGGCGTTTCCTCAACGCGGTCTGGGTTTCGGTGAAGTGGGAAATCGTCACCGTCGTGGCAACGATGATGGTGGCCATCGGGCTCGGCGTGCTGATGTTCGAAGTGGCGTCGCCGCGGCTGCGCAACATCTACTGCCTGCTGTTCATCATCCCGGTGCTGTTGCCGCGCGTGTCGGCGGCTTTCGTGTGGAAGTTCGCCTATCATCCGCTCTACGGCATCGCCACCTACCCCTACCGGCTGATCACCGGCGGGCTGATCTTCGACCCGCTTTCGAAGCCAGCGACGGCCCTGTTTGCCGTCGCCTCGGTCGATGTGTGGCAGTGGGGACTGTTCTTTGCCGTCATCGTGCTGAAGCTGCTGGAAACGCTGCCGCCGCAGCCGATCGAGGCAGCGCGGCTCGACCATGCCAAGCGCTGGCAGATCCACGCCTATGTGACCTTGCCGATGCTGAAGGCGCCGCTGATCAGCCTGATGTTCGTCAAGATGATCGAATCGCTGCGCTCCTTCGACCTGATTTATGTGATGACGCGCGGCGGGCCGGGCGTGGCGACCGAGACGCTCGACATGTACGCCTTCTCGCAAGGCTTCATCGAATCCGGCAAGGTGTCCTATGCCTCGGCCATGGCGGTGCTGATGATGATCGCGACTGTCATCACCTTCACCATGCTGTGGAAGCGGGTGCAGGCATGAGGCCGTATCGCATGAGACCGGGCCGCCTCATCGGCAAGATCATCCTGGCCTTCGCCGGCTTCATGGCGGTGTTTCCGCTCGCCTGGACGGCGGTCAATTCGCTGAAGAACAATGTCGACATCATCACCCGCGTGCCGCGCCTGGTGTTTACCCCGACCTTCGACAATATCAGCTACATCATCGGCCG
The DNA here is from genome assembly GCF_040320535.1 of Mesorhizobium sp. M0676. Classification (NCBI taxonomy): domain Bacteria; kingdom Pseudomonadati; phylum Pseudomonadota; class Alphaproteobacteria; order Hyphomicrobiales; family Phyllobacteriaceae; genus Mesorhizobium; species Mesorhizobium sp. M0676. The sequence continues at coordinate 76,737 of NZ_JAMYPU010000009.1, read as the reverse complement.
CGACAGCGTAATGACCGGTCTCTATAACTCGGTCATTTCCTGCGGCGTCGCCGTGCTGATCGGCGTCATGCTCGGCCTTCCGGCAGCCTATGCGGTGGCGCGCTATCCCAATCGCTTCGCTGGCGACATCCAGTTCTTCGTGTTGTCGCTGCGCTTCCTGCCCCCGGTGGCAGTCGCCATTCCGCTGATGGTGATCTGGCTGCAGATCGGGCTCTACGACACCTTGCCGGCGCTGATCGTCACCTATTCGCTGCTCACCATCTCGGTGATCATGTGGCTCGCCATTCCCGCCTTCCAGGCCGTGCCTAAGGAAATCGAGGAAGCCGCTTTCCTCGACGGCTACGGCGCTTACTCGGTGTTCTGGCGCATTGCGCTGCCGGTAGCGGCGCGCTCGCTGATCGGCGCCGTCGCCTTCAGCTTCGTGCTGGTGTGGAACGAATTCCTGATCGCGCTGATGCTGTCCAGTTCCAACGCCAAGACATTGCCGATCGTCGCTTCCGAACTTTCACAGCAAGGCATGAACGTGCCGTGGGGAATCCTCAACGCCTCGGTCGTGCTGTTGTCGCTACCGCCGCTGCTGTTCCTGGGCGTGCTCAGCGGCTTCCTGAATTCCGTTTTCCGGCAAAAAAAGACTTGATGCGAGGACTTACCTATGCGGGCACTGGTGCTTGAGAAAAAAGGCGAACTGTCGCTGCGCGAGATCGCGCTGCCGCTCGACGTCGGACCGGGCGATGTCAAGATCGCCATCCACACGGTCGGCGTCTGCGGCAGCGACGTGCACTATTACACCCATGGCGCCATCGGCAGCTATGTCGTGCGGGCCCCGATGGTGCTCGGCCACGAAGCCGCGGGAACGATCGTCGAGATCGGCGCCAATGTCGGCACGCTGAAGGTCGGCGACCGCGTCTGCATGGAGCCGGGCGTGCCGAACCTGTCGTCGCGCGCGACGAGGCTCGGCATCTACAATGTCGACCCTGACGTCTCCTTCTGGGCGACGCCGCCTGTGCATGGCGTGCTGGCGCCCTATGCCGTGCACCCGGCCGCCTTCACCTACAGACTGCCGGACAATGTCACCTTCGCCGAAGGCGCGATGGTCGAACCCTTTGCCATCGGCATGCAGGCGGCGAGCCGCGCCCGCATCGTGCCTGGCGACGTCGCCGTCGTCGTCGGCTGCGGCCCGATCGGCATCATGATCGCGCTGGCGGCGCTGGCCGGCGGCTGCTCGAAGGTGCTGATCTCCGATTTTTCCGCACCCAAGCTCGATATTGCCGCGCAATATCCCGGCATCGTGCCGGTCAATATAGGTGAGCAATCGCTGGTCGACGCAGTCTCCGCCGCGACCGACAATTGGGGCGCGGATATCGTGTTCGAGGCGAGCGGCAGCCCGAAGGCATTCGCCGACCTGTTCGATGTCGTGCGGCCGGGCGGCGCGGTGGTGCTGGTCGGACTGCCGGTCGAACCGGTCAGCCTCAACGTTCCGGCGGCGATCTCCAAGGAAGTGCGCATCGAGACGGTGTTCCGTTACGCCAACATCTTCGACCGCGCGCTGCAGCTGATCGCCTCGGGGAAGGTCGACCTCAAGCCGCTGATCACCGGCACTTATGATTTCTCGGACAGCATCGAGGCCTTCGAGCGGGCGGCGCAAGGCAAGCCGCAAGACGTCAAGCTGCAAATCCTTCTTACCGGCGAGAAGGGCTGACCATGTCCGCGATCGTTTGCTCCCATGTCGACAAGGCTTACGGCGCCACTACCGTCATCCGAGACCTCAATCTCTCGATCGAGGAGCACGAATTCGTCGTATTCCTCGGCCCGTCCGGCTGCGGCAAGTCGACCTTGCTCAGGATGCTGGCCGGACTGGAGGATATCAGCGGCGGGGAAGTGTCGATCGGCGGCAAAGTGGTCAACGATCTCGAGCCCGGCGAGCGCGGCATTGCCATGGTTTTCCAGAACTATGCGCTCTACCCGCATATGACGATCTTCGACAATATCGCCTTTGGGCTCAAGCGACAGAAAGTGCCCCCGGCCGAGATCCGGAAGCGGGTCGAGGCGGTGGCAACGACGCTCGGCCTCGAACCTTACCTCGCCCGCAAGCCGACCGAACTTTCCGGCGGCCAGCAGCAGCGCGTGGCGATTGCGCGCGCCATGATCAAGACGCCGAAAGTGTTCCTGTTCGACGAGCCGCTGTCGAATCTCGACGCCAAACTTCGCAACCATATGCGGGTCGAAATCGCCCGCCTGCACCAGTCGCTGAAGACCACTACCGTCTATGTCACCCACGACCAGCTCGAAGCGATGACGCTGGCCGACCGGATAGTGCTGCTCAGGGATGGCGTCATCGAACAGATCGGCTCGCCGGCCGAGATCTATCGCCAGCCGGGCAATCTGTTCGTCGCCGGCTTCATCGGTACGCCGAACATGAATTTCATCGACGTGGCCGTCGGGCGGAAGGACGAACGCTGGACGCTGACAGGCGGCGGCTCGACCTTCTTCATAGAAGGCCTGGGCTTCGATCTGCGCGGCGTCCATCGCGCCGTGCTTGGAATCCGACCGCCGGACCTGAAGACCGCCGGTGCTCAGAGCATCAATCTTCTGCAAGGCACCGCCGACCTCATCGAGTTCCACGGCAATGACGCGCTGGTGACGTTCGCCTGCGGCGGCAAGGAGGTCGGCGCGTTGGTATCGGCCCGCGAATGCCCGGCGTTGCGCGCGCCTGTGCGCTACACATTCGAGGAGGAGAGCGTGCATCTGTTCGACGCGGCGACCGGCGCATCCTTGCGCCGGCGAGAGGAGGCCTAGATTTGGTACGCAATTCCGGACGGAAAACCGTTTCACGCTTTTCCTGGAATTGCTCTAGTTGATGGCGTCGAGCGCCTGCCGCTGGCGGTGCATTTCGAGGAAGATCCTGTAGTCGCGGTCGAAGCGGCCTGACGCGGTCGGGTTCGAGGTGCGCGCCCTGCCGCCTTGCTGCATGGCGACGCAGGCGGCATTCAGGTCCGGGAACAGGCCAGCGGCAGTGGCGGCGACCATGCCGGTGCCGAGCAGAACGGCTTCGTCGGCCAGCGGCTCGATCACCGCGCAGCCGGTGGCGTCGGCATAGAGCTCCATCAGCAACGGGTTCTTGGTGTGGCCGCCGGTGACATGCAGCGTGTCTATGAGATAGCCGTTCTCGTTCAGCGCCTCCAGCACATGGCGCACGCCGAGCGCGATGCCGACGGCGGTGCGCCAATACAGCTTGCACAGACTGTCGAAGGAGGAATCCAGCGTCAGCCCGCTGACCACACCGACCGCATGCGGATCGGCAAGCGGCGAGCGGTTGCCATGGAAATCCGGCAGCACATGCAGCCTTGCCGCCAGCTTGTCACCTTCGGTGCTGCGCAGTTCGGCGACGCGCCTGGCGATTTTTGCATGCATGGCCGCGTCCGGCTCGCCGCCGGCGCCGTGCCAGCGGATGATATGGTCGAGCAGCGCACCGGTCGCCGACTGGCCGCCTTCCGACAGCCAGAGTTTTGGCAGTGCGGCGCCATAGTATGGACCCCAGACGCCGGCGAAAGGCTGCGGGTCGGGCGACATCGCCATGACGCAGGACGAGGTGCCGGCGATCAATGCCAGATGGCGGCCGATATTCTGCTCGTCGCCAGCAAAGCCGCCGAGCACGCCAAGCGCGCCGGCATAGGCATCGATGACGCCGGCGCCGACCCGACAGTTTTCGCTCAAGCCCAACTCCGCCGCCGCTTCAGGGGTGAGCGTGCCGATGTCTGCGCCGACAGCACTTGCCTTCTCCGGCAGGCTGCCGTGTTCGAACAGATCGCCAAGCCCGACCCTGTCGAAGAAGTCACGGCGCCAGCCGGTTTCCTCATGCGCCAGATAGGTCCATTTGGCGGTCAGCGTGCATTGCGAGCGCGCCAGCGACCCGGTCGCCTTCCAGGTCAGGAAATCGGTGAGGTCGAATAGGTAGCCGGCTTCATGCCAAGTTCCCGGCAGATTGCGCTTCAGCCACATCAGCTTCGGCGTCGCCATTTCCGGCGACATGACGCCACCGATATAGTCGAGTACGGCGTGGCCGCTATCGGTGCATTCATCTGCCTCGGCGATGGCGCGATGGTCGAGCCAGACGATGGTGTCCCAGCGCCGTTCGCCCGTCACCGAGACGCTGAGCTGGCCGGCATTCCTGTCCAGCACCACCAGCGAGCAGGTGGCGTCGAACGACATGCCGACAATATCGTCGGCTGACACACCGGCCTTTTCGCGCGCGGCACGCACCGCGATGCACACAGCCGACCAGATATCCTGCGAATTGTGCTCGGCGTGATCGGCCTGCGGCTGGTTCATGACGATCGGATGCTCGGCGCGGCCGAGCAAGGTGCCTGACGTGTCGAGAATGCCCGCGCGGGCGCTCCCGGTGCCGACATCGACCGCGCAAACGAAGCTTTTCGTCAAGATGCTTTTACTCTCGCTCCCTAGAGCCGGATGATTTCAGGTCTGTTCGACCTGAAATCTGAATCCGTCTCTAAATCAAAGAAGTAGAGCATGATGTCGTCCGAAAACCGCTTCACACTTTTCGGCATCATGCTCTAGCCTGCAATCAGATCGGGCAATTGCAGCATGTCCGCGAATATAAAGTCCGGTTCACTCGACGCAAGCCGCGCTTTCAAGGCCGGGTTGCCGGCGTGCGAACCGCCGGTGAAAGCAAAGACGCGCATACCGGCCGCACGCGCCGCCGCGATGCCGGCAGGGCTGTCCTCGATTACGATGCAATTACCGGGATGCGCGCGCATAGCAGCGGCGGCATGGAGAAAAAGATCCGGCGCCGGCTTGCCGCGCGCGACCATGGCAGCGCTGAACAGATGGGGCTCGAGCAGGCCGAGCAGGCCGGTAACGTCGAGCGCATAGCGAATGCGGTCGAGCGTGCCGGAGGAAGCGACGCAGCAGGGCACGCCCAGCCTCGGCAGGATGTCGCTGATGCCGGGAATCGGCTTCAGCTCCTCGCGGAATTTGCGCATCAGCTCGACGCGCATATCGGTCAGGTGCACGTCGGTGATGTCGATGGTGAAATCGCGAAGAAGTATCTCGCGCACGCTCTTCATGCTCTTGCCGAGGAAATGCTCGTAGGCCGCATCCTCGCTGACCGAGCCCCCGGCGGCAGAGATCATGCCGAGCAGAGCCGAAACCGACAGCGCCTCGCTGTCGACCAGCACGCCGTCACAGTCGAAGATGACCAGTTCGGGCGTCATTGCGGCTGGCGTCAGAGCTTGCCGGAGATGTAGCGCGTCAGCGTCGCGCGCGTGCCATTCGCCCACAAGACGTTGAGCGCATGGGCAAAGGCCTCGGCGAACGCCGCCGAGCGGCCGACATCGCCATAGATGTCCTCCATCGCAAGCCAGGCGCCGGGCGCATCCTTCGCCGCCTTGGCGGTTGCCTGCAGCCGGTCCCAGCTGGGATCGTTGGCTTCGATGTCGGCGCCGCTGTCGGTGGTGCCGAAGCAATAGCGGCACCACAGCGCCGATTCCAGCGCGAGACCCGCAACGCTCTTCCCGGCTTTCAGCCGGTCGGCGATGGTCGGGATGATGAATTTCGGCTGCCGGTTGGAACCGTCGAGGCAAAGCCGGCGGATGGTGTCGCCGATCTTCGGGTTGGAAAAGCGGTGCTCGATGAGCTGGTAATAATCCTCCAGCACGGTGTCCGGCACCGGCGGCACGGTCGGGATGATCTCGTCATGCTCGAGCTTGGCGAGGAAGCCGCGCACCAGCGGCTCCTGCATCGCCTCATGGACGAAATGGATGTCCATCAACCCTGCGGGATAAGCGATCGTGGCATGACCGCCATTGAGGATGCGGATCTTCATCAGCTCATAGGGCGCGACATCCCTCACGAATTGCACACCGACCTTTTCCAGCGGCGGGCGGCCGTCGGTGAAATGATCCTCCAGCACCCATTGCTTGAACGGCTCGCAGAACACCGGCCAGTTATCCTCGAGGCCGAACTCCGAGGCGAGAATACCGCGCTCGCGGTCAGAGGTGGCGGGGGTGATGCGGTCGACCATGCCGTTGGGAAAGGCGACATTGTCGCTGACCCAGTTTGCCAGATCCTCGTCGATCAGCCGGGCGAGGCCGATGACGCCATCCGAGGTGACATGGCCATTGTGAGGGATGTTGTCGCAGGACATGACGGTGAACGGCACGATGCCGTCGGCCCGGCGGCGCATCAGCCCGGCCAGGATGAGGCCGAACACCGTCTTCGGCGTCGTACCTGCCTGCGCGTCGGCAACGATATCAGGATGGGTCGGGTTGAACTTTCCCGAGGCCGGATCGATGAAATACCCGCCTTCGGTGATGGTCAGCGAGACGATCTTGATCGCCGGATCGGCGAGCTGGTCGATGATCGCATCCGCATCGCCGGGCGTCAGGAAATCGATCATGACGCCGGTGACGCGGGCGCTCATATGGTCGGAATCCTGCTCGACCACGGTGGTCAGCCAGTCCTGCTCCTGCAGCTTGGAACGACCGATTTTTTCGCCCTCGAAGACCCCGGCGCCGACCAGCGCCCAGTCATGGCCGATGCCTGCATTGAAGAGATCGTCGAGGTAGACCGCCTGATGCGACCGATGGAAATTGCCGACGCCGAAATGGACGATACCGGGTTTGAGCCTGGAGCGATCATATCTGGGACCGGCGACCTTGGCGGGGAGTTCCGAGAGCATCGAGGAGGAGAGTTTCACGGTCATTTTTTTACCCTTTTGGCCGGGCTGCGGCCTTCGTGATCCCGGCCCATCAACTCATCCATTGGCCGCCATCGACATTGTAGGTCTGGGCGACGATGTATTCGGCGTCGTCGCTGGCCAGGAAGACCGCCATGCCGGTCAGGTCCTCCGGCTTGCCCATGCGACCATAGGGCACGCCCTCGCCGACCAGCCGCTTCTTCTCGCCCTTCGCCCGGTTCTCATATTTGGCGAACAGCGCATCGACCTCATCCCACATGTCGCTGTCGACGACGCCGGGCGCGATGCCATTGACGTTGATGCGGTGCTTGATCAGATCGAGCCCGGCGGACTGGGTCAGCGAAATCACCGCGGCCTTGGTGGCGCAATAGACGGCGACCAGCGGCTCGCCGCGCCGTCCTGCCTGGCTGGCGATGTTGATGATCTTGCCGCCCTTGCCCCTTGCGATCATCGAACGCGCCGCTGCCTGCAGCATGAACAAGGTGCCGGCGACGTTGACGGAGAACAATTTGTCGTAGCTTGCTTTGGTGATCTCGTCGATCGGCGCCAGGTCGAACAAGGCAGCGTTGTTGATCAGTATGTCGAGGCCGCCGGTCTTTGTTTCGACCGCATTGACCGCCGCCTGGATCGAAGCGAGGTCGCTGACGTCGAGCCTGACCGGATAGGCGTTGGCGCCAATCTCGGCGGCCGTCTTTTCGGCAGCCGCCAGATTGATATCGGCAATGGCCACCGTGGCGCCCTCGCGCGTGTAGGCTTCGGCAAAAGCCCTGCCGATGCCGCGCGCGGATCCGGTGATCAGCGCCGATTTGCCTTTCAGTCTCACTGCGTCAGCGCCTTTCCGTCGGGGCCGAAGCGATGCATGCGGACCTTGTCGGGCGTCAAATAGATGGTGTCGCCGTGGCGTACTGCCAGTTCGCCATCGGCGCGTACCGTCAGCGGACCGACGCCGTCGGCCTGGACATGCAGGAAGGTGTCGGAGCCCAGATGCTCGGCGACGCCGACAAGGGCTTTCCAGTCACCCGCTGTGGTCGATATCCCCATATGCTCAGGACGAATGCCGATGGTCTTGGCGTTGTATTTGGCCGCCGGCGCACCTTCGATCAGGTTCATTTTCGGCGAACCGATGAAGCCCGCCACGAACAGGTTCTTCGGCGACTTGTAGAGTTCCATCGGCGAGCCGACCTGTTCGATGTTGCCGGCGTTGAGCACGACGATCTTGTCGGCCATGGTCATGGCTTCGATCTGGTCGTGGGTGACGTAGACCATCGTCGTCTTGAGCTGATGGTGCAGCTCGCTGATTTCGAGCCGCATGGTGCCGCGCAGTGCGGCATCGAGGTTGGACAGCGGCTCGTCGAACAGGAATGCCGAGGGCTGGCGCACGATGGCGCGGCCGATGGCGACGCGTTGCCGCTGGCCGCCGGAGAGCTGGCCGGGCCGGCGTTCGAGATAGTTGGTGAGGTTGAGGACCCGGGCCGCGTCCTTCACCTTCTTGTCGATCGTCGCCACATCCTCGCCCGCCATCTTCAGCGGGAAGCCGATGTTCTTGGCCACCGTCATATGCGGATAGAGCGCATAGGACTGGAATACCATGGCCAGCTTGCGCTTGGCCGGCGCCTCGCCGGTGACGTCACGGCCATCGATGTTGATGGTGCCGCCGCTGGTGTCCTCGAGCCCGGCGATGAGGCGCAGCAACGTGGACTTGCCGCAACCCGACGGCCCGACGAAGACGACGAACTCGCCATTCTCGATGACGAGGTCGAGGCCTGGAATGATGACCGTCGATCCGAAATGCTTGGAGACGTTCTTGAGCGTGATGTTTCCCATGGTTTCCTCCCCGAGGGGTTATTTGGCCGGATTGCTTCAGGCAACGTCCGTTATTTTACCGCGCCGAATGTCAGGCCGCGCACCAGCTGCTTCTGGCTGAACCAGCCCATGATCAGGATGGGGGCGATGGCCAGCGTCGAGGCTGCCGAAAGCTTGGCCCAGAACAGGCCTTGCGGGCTCGAGAACGAACTGATGAAGGCCGTCAGCGGCGCTGCCTCGGTGGTGGTCAGGCGGATGGTCCAGAACGCTTCGTTCCACGCCAGGATGATGTTGAGCAGCATGGTCGATGCGATGCCCGGCACGGCCATGGGGGTCAGCACATAGACGATCTCGCCCCACAGGGTGGCGCCGTCCATGCGTGCCGCTTCCAGGATCTCGCCGGGGATTTCGCGGAAGTAGGTGTAGAGCATCCAGATCACGATGGGCAGGTTGATCAGCATCAGCATGATCATCAGGCCGATGCGGCTGTCGAGCAGTCCGGCATCGCGGAAGATGAGGTAGATCGGGAACAGCACGGCAACCGCCGGCATCATCTTGGTCGAGAGCATCCACATCAGGATGTCCTTGGTCCACTTGCCCGGCGAGAAGGCCATCGACCAGGCGGCCGGAACCGCGACTATCAGGGCCAGGATGGTCGAGCCGACCGAGAGCAGCACCGAGTTGAAGAAGAATTTGAAGTAGCCGCTCTGCGCCTGGACCTCGGTATAGCTCTCGAACGTCCCCGACGGGATCAGCGCGAAGCCCTGGATGGCCTCCTGCTCCGACTTGAACGAGGTGATGATCGTGTAGAGGATCGGGAAGAAGATCAGCAGCGCGACGATCCAGGCGGCGCCTGTCGCAATGACCTTGTGTTGGGTGGTGACTGCACGTGCCATCGTATCCTCCCTTACTTGTCCAGGTTCTTGCCGACCGCGCGCATGGCGAAGAAGGCGACGATGTTGGCGAGAATGACGGCGATGACACCGCCGGCCGATGCCTGGCCGATTTTGAACTCCAGCAATGCCTTCTGGTAGACGAGGAAGGGCAGGTTGGTGGAGGCATAGCCGGGTCCGCCATTGGTGGTGACCAGGATTTCGGCATAGACCGACAGCAGGAAGATGGTCTGGATCAGGATGACGACGGTGATGGCGCGCGACATGTGCGGCAGCGTCAGATAGATGAAGCGGCTGACGAAGCCGGCGCCGTCCATCTCGGCGGCTTCCTTCTGCTCGCCGTCGAGCGACTGCAAGGCGGTCAGCAGGATCAGCGTTGCGAAGGGCAGCCATTGCCAGGCGACGATGATGATGATGGCAAGCATCGGATGCTGCCCGAACCAGTCGATCGGTTGAGCCCCGAAGAAGCGCGCAATGTCGGCAAAGACGCCGTATTGCGGGTGCATGATCATGTTCTTCCAGACAAGTGCAGCCACCGGCGGCATGACGAAGAACGGAGAGATGACGAGGATGCGGACGATCCCCTGTCCCCACATCGGCTGATCGATCAACAGCGCCAGCATGATGCCGCCGATGACGGTGATCAGCAGCACGCTGCCCACCAGGACCAGCGTGTTGAGGATCGACTGCAGGAATGCCGGGTTGGAATAGAACAGCGAGTAATTCGAGAACCAGACAAACCCGTCGCGGATCGGATTGAGCGGATTGTACTGCTGGAAGGAGAACCAGATCGTGAGTGCCAGCGGCACGATCATCCAGACGAACAGCAGCACCACGGATGGCGCCAACATAAAGCGGGCAAGCGAACGGGTCTGCTGAGTAGCCATGACGGTCACCCTTCACTAGTCGGACTGAATTTTCACAGCGGGGAAAAAGCGGCCGCCCGAACTGGGACTCGGGCGGCCATCGCCGGTCAGGAGGCGACCGGCGTTCGGCACCGGGAGGAGCCTTACTTGATATAACCGCCTTCGGTCATGGTCGCCGTGGCGGCGTCCTGCGCCTGCTTGAGCGCGTCGTCTACGCTGGTCTGGCCGGCGAGCGCCGCCGAGAACAGCTGGCCAACGGTTGTGCCGAGGCCCTGGAACTCAGGAATGGCGACGAACTGCACACCGACATAGGGCACCGGCTTGACCGTCGGATGCGCCGGATCGGCGGCATTGATCGAGTCCAGCGTCATCTTGGCGAACGGGGCCGCCTTCTGGTACTCGGGATTGGCGTAGAGCGAGGAACGCGTTCCCGGAGGAACGTTGGCCCAGCCTTCCTTGGAAGCGACCAGTTCGGCATAGTGCTTGCTGGTTGCCCATGAGACGAACTTCTGGGCGGATTCCGCCTTCTGCGTGCCTGCGGGGATCGCCAGCGACCAGGCCCAGAGCCAGTTGGCGCGCTTGCCGAGGCCATTGTCCGGCGCCAAAGCATAACCGACCTTGTCGGCCACCTTCGAGGCCTTCGGATCCGAGACGAAGGACGCCGCCACGGTGGCGTCGATCCACATGCCGCACTTGCCTTGCTGGAACAGAGCCAGATTCTCGTTGAAGCCGTTGGACGAAGCGCCTTCCGGACCGTCGGCCTTCATCAGGTCGACATAGAACTGCAGTGTGTTCTTCCATTCCGGCTGGTCGAACTGCGGCTTCCAGTTCTCGTCGAACCAGCGGGCGCCAAACGAGTTGGACATGGCCGTCAGGAACGCCGTGTTCTCGCCCCAGCCGGCCTTGCCGCGCAGGCATACGCCGTTCACGCCATTGGCGCGGTCGGTCATCTTGTCGGCGGCCTGCTTAATGAAGTCCCAGGTCGGGGCATCGGGCATGGTCAGCCCGGCCTTCTCGATCAGGTCCTTGCGGTACATGACGAAGGAGCTTTCGCCGTAGAAGGGCGCGGCATAGAGCTTGCCGTCGACCGACAGGCCGCCGGCGATGGCCGGGATGATGTCCTTGGCGTCATAGTCGTCGCCGAGCTTGTCGAGCGGCAACAGCCAGCTCTGCTTGGCCCAGATCGGAACCTCGTAGGTGCCGATGGTCATAACGTCATACTGGCCGCCCTTGGTGGCGATGTCGGTGGTGACGCGCTCGCGCAGCACGTTCTCTTCGAGCGTGACCCAGTTGAGCGTGACGTCGGGGTTAGCCTTGGTGAAGTCGTCGGTCAGCTTCTGCATGCGGACCATGTCGCCATTGTTGACCGTGGCGATGGTGATGGATTCGGCGTGTGCGGCAAAAGCGAAAGCGCTGGCCGACAACAAGCCCAGGGTGAGCGTGCGCAGTTTCATCAAATTCCTCCCATGAACCAAGATGAGCATTTGCCTTGGTAATGGGCAATTACTCACTTGGCATAAATTATGTCAAGCCAGATTCGATGCTGCAGCGCAGCACGCAAGGCGGAGCGCGGCGTTGCGCGCGTAGAGGATATTGAACCGATTTGGGAAGCTGTTTGCAGGGAATGTGAGAGCGGGTTGATGCCGACCCATCGCAACCCAATCGTCGCGCCAGGGGAGCGATAGGGCCGAGTCCATCAGCCGTGGGACGGGTAGCTTCCCACGGAATATTCGAAAACCCTGCCGTCGCGGATTTGCTTGGCTCTGGTCAGCACTTCCGTCACCCGGATCCAGCCGGCCTCGTCCTTGCGCAGCCTAACTTCCCGGCCGATTGCCTTGACGGCAGCTTGAAACGGCGTAAATGCTTCGATCACCTGCGTCGTGCGCACGGTGTTGTTTTCGATTTCTTCGACGCGATAGACTTTCATCAGCCGGCTGATCGACCCTGTTTCAATCTGCAGACGATTGATCCTGCTCAATTGGGTCGCCACAAGCACAAGCCTATGCCGGGCGAGTGATATCGACAGCGTTTTTGTCAAGCTTGGTTAACCGGGTGGCCCGATCGCAGCTGTTTGTCCGCGAAGCGAGCATTCGTCGCGGATCCATGGCTCGCTTTGCATCTCGGAAATCAATCCGCGAGTCGCTCGCCCTCAGGCGCAGGCGATCTCGGCCAAGATCCAGTCCCGGAAGGCTTTTATCTTCGGCACGTTGCGACGCGCCGTCGGGTAGACCAGCCAATAGGCGTGGCCGTCGTCGCCGACCAGGTCGAAGGGCTGGATCAGGCGGCCGGCGGCGAGCTCGGTCTTGAACAATGCGGTGGTCAGGATCGCCACACCATGGCCGGCGATGGCCGCGTTCGCCTCATAGGCCTGCGCGCCCATGCTGGTGCCGGTGCGCCTGGCAAGTTCGTCCGCCGGGACGCCGGCAAGGGCGAACCATTCCCGCCACCAGATGTCGCCGGGATCGAGAATGGGCAGCTTGAACAGGTCGGCGGGTTCGTGGACGCCACCTATGGTGGCAGCGAGTGCCGGGCTCAGCACCGGGGTGAAATCGGCCTTGAACAAAAGATGGGTCTCCACTCCAGGCCACTTGCCGCTGCCGGAGCGGATAGCGATGTCCATGTCCTCGCGGGCAAAATCGATCACCCTGTTCGAGGTATCGACGCGCACCGCCAGCGACGGATGCGCGACCTGGAAGGAGCCGAGGTGCTGCGCCAGCCAGTTCGAGGCAAAGGTCAGCAGCGTCGAGACGCACAGCACACCATCGGCGCCCCCACGCGCGGCGGAATAGGCGCTTGAGAGCAGGCTGAACGCCTCGCTGACGGCGGGCGCCAGGCGCTGGCCGGGTTCCGTCAGCACAATCTGGCGCGGCTGGCGCAGGAACAGCGGCGAACCGATGCGCTCTTCCAGAAGCTTGATCTGGTAGCTGGCGGCGGCCTGCGTCATGCCGAGTTCCTGCGCGGCCTTGGTGAAGGAGAGATGCCGCGCGACGGCTTCGAACACCCTGATGGCCTGCAGCGGCGGCAACTGGGCGAGCTGTGGTGCCTTGAGATCGGGCATAAGCCCTCCTTATGGGTCGTGATCGACGTTTGATTGGCGGCAAGAGGCAATCAGGCCGATATCTGGTGTCAACGATCAATCAAGTTCAAGCATAGCGGAGGCCGAAGATCATGACCACGGTACAGCAAAAGCTCCACTCGACCCCGGCGCAGAGCTGGTTTTCCCTGCTGGTGCATGAATTTTCCCTGCTTGTGCACCGCCGGCGCGGCTACGTCGACGTCCGGGAGTTGTCGCCGCATCTGCAGCGCGACATGGGTTTTCTCGACGGCAACGACCCGTCCGGGCGCTGCAAATAAACGTGTTGGATTTTATCGATGGGCCGCTTAATCTATCAGGAACCGTCGAGCAAAGCCGTGGCGGTCCGCTCGTCGGTGATGAGGCCATTGACCAGCCGGCGGTTCACAGCGGCCAGGATGCCCGGCAATTTACGCTCGCCCATGGCGAGCGCAATGACCAGCGACTTTTCGCGTGACGGCAAGGCTGCCGACGATACCCGGTCGTTGGTGATGCCCTCGATCATGCGGCCTTCCCGGTCGAACACCCAGCCGACGATCTCGGCGACGCCGCCAGCCTTTTGCAAAGCCTTCAGCTCGCTTTCCGAGATAAAACCGTCCTCGTAGAGCGGCGCCTTCGGGCCGAGATCGCCGATGCCGACAAAGGTGACGTCGGCTTCCGCGGCCAGCGCCAGCGTCGGTTGGATCATCGGCTGGGCAAGCAGCATCTCGCGCTCTTCCGGCGACGAGGCGATGACCGGCAGCGGCATCGGGAACGAACGCGCCTTGACCCGGTCGGCCATGGTGAAGATGACGTTGTAGAAGGCGGCCGAACCGTCGGGCGAGATGTTGCCGGTCAAGGACACAACCTTGTGCTGCGAGCATTCCATCGGCGGCAATTGCTCGATCGCCGCCTTCAGCGTGCGGCCGGTGCCGATGGCCAAGACGATGGGCGTCGGTGACCGCAGCCGCCGCTCGATCTCGGCCGCAGCCGCCTCGGCAATGCCGATCGTGGTCGAGGATGAGGTTGGATCGCTCGGCACCACTTCGACGAGGTCGAGCGCGAAGCGTGACTTCAGTCTAGCTGCGAGATCAAGGCAATTGGCGATCGGGTGGTCGACCCGCACCTTGATCAGCCCCTCCGACACCGCCAGCGACACCAGCCGCTGCGCCGTCTGCCGGGAAATGCCGAGCGTGGCGGCGATCTGGTCCTGGGTGTTGCCGGCAACATAATAAAGCCAGCCGGCGCGCGCTGCCTCGTCCAGCCTGCTGCTGCCGCCGTCTTGCCGCGAATTCAAAATGTGCCTCCAGCCCTGCCCGATTTGCCTGCCCTCGGGCGAAGCGTCATAGTCTTGCAGGGAATGTGTCGGCGCGCAATTGTCTATTGGCAGGGCAATTGCTTGCTGCTTCCGATCCGACTGCCGCGCGGCAATCAACCCAGCGAAAATCGCCGGCGAACGGGCTCGGCGGTTTATCTCCTGATACAAACGCTTTAAGGGGATCGGCAAAAGGAGCCTCGCATGACGCCGAAAGCGGTTTTCTGGGATATGGACGGCACGCTGGTCGACAGCGAGCCGCTGCATGAGGCGGCCTTGGTGGCGGCGCTGCGCAGCGTCGGTATCACGCCGCCGGCCGACCTGCATGAGCGGGTGCTGGGCGTCGCCGCCGCACCGGTCTACGAGATGCTGCGCAGCGAGTTCGGCCTCGACCTGCCCTTCGACGACTGGATCGTGCGCAAATACGATCACTACATGCCGATGGCCGAGACGCTGAAGCCGCGCCCCGGCGCGATCGAAGTGTTCAACGAGTTGCGCGCGCTCGGCGTGCAGCAGGCGGTGGTGTCCAATTCCGACCGGGTGATCGTCGATGCAAATCTGAGCGCCGTCGGCCTGATCTATCCCGGCATGCGCACGATCAGCCGAAACGACGTGCGCGAAGGCAAGCCGCATCCCGAACCGTTCCTGCGCGCCGCGTGGCTGGCCGGCGTCGATCCTTCAGACGCGGTGGCCGTCGACGACAGCGTTACCGGCGCCACATCAGGCCTGGCCGCGGGGATGCGGACGATCTTCTGGCCGGAAGCGCCGATGGCAGGACCGAAGGGCGCTGTCGTGATCAACAGTGCGGAAGAGTTGCGGGCTCAGTTGGGACTCTGAGAAGACCCGCGAAGGCCTGCGCTGCCCCTCATCCCTCTGCCGGGACCTTCTCCCCGTGAACGGGGAGAAGGGTGAACTCATTCAGCTCCGGTAAACCGGCTCCTCCTCGTCGAGGATCGCCTTCAGCTCGGCAAGGTGACGCTCCGCCTGGCCGGGATAGTCGTCCATCTCGCTGGCGGCCTTTTCGGCAATGGCGTCGGAGAGCGTGCGCAGCGGCCGGCCGGTCCACAGCGCCTTGATGTAGGTCTCGGCGGCGCGTTCGAAATAGAACATGCGGTTGAAGGCGTCGGCGACGGTGTCACCGATGACCATGACGCCGTGATTGCCCATCACCATCACCTTGACCTTAGGGTCGGTGAGCAGTTGCGAGCAGCGCTCGCCCTCTTCCTCGAAGGCCAGCCCGCCATAATGGGCGTCGACGACGTGGCGGTTGAAGAACATGGCCGAGTTCTGATCGATGGGCGGCAGGGTCGAGTCGGCCAGCGATGCAAGCACGGTGGCATGAATGGAATGCACATGCATGGCGCAGCGCGCATGCGGCACGTTGCGGTGAATGGCGCCGTGCAGGCCCCAGGCGGTAGGGTCAGGGGCGTTGGGACCGGTCAGCGTCTCGGGATCGTTGGCGTCGATCAACAAAAGGTCGCTCGCCTTGATGCGCGAGAAATGCACCTGGTTGGGGTTCATCAGGAATTTGCTGCCGCCCTCGTTGACCGACAGCGAGAAGTGGTTGGCCACCGCCTCATGCATGTTGAGCCGCGCCGTCCAGCGGAAGGCGGCGGCCAGATCGACGCGCTCCTCATAGTAGGGCAGGTTGGTCAGCGTTTCCTTTTGCAGGCGGGCGATGCTCATCCGAAAAACCTCCGTTTTCAAGAGAATGCCGCGCTCAGCCGTGGCCAGCAACCGCAAACTGGTGGGTCAGGCTGTCTCCGCATTGTCCGTTGTCCCAAAACCGCTACGCACTTTTGGGCGACATGCATTACGCCGCCGAGCGGGCCGACTGCAGCCCGCCATGTTCGACGATGAAGTCGATGACTTCCTGCAGGCCCTTGCCGCGCGACAGGTCGGTGAAGCCGAACGGGCGCTTGCCCCGCATTCGGGCGGCGTCGCTCTCCATGACATCGAGGTTGACGTTCACATAGGGCGCCAGATCGCTCTTGTTGATGACCAGGAAATCGGAACGGGTGATCGCCGGCCCGCCCTTCCTGGGGATTTCCTCGCCTTGGCAAACCGAGATGACATAGAGGGTCAGGTCGGCGAGGTCGGGCGAGAAGGTGGCGGCGAGGTTGTCGCCGCCGGATTCGATGAAGACGATGTCGAGATCGGGGAATTTCCTGTTCAGCCCGGCGATCGCCTGCAAATTGATCGAGGCGTCCTCACGGATGGCGGTGTGCGGGCAGCCGCCGGTCTCCACGCCGACGATGCGGTCCTCAGGCAGCGCCTGCAGGCGAGCCAGCATCATGGCGTCTTCCTTGGTGTAGATGTCGTTGGTGACGACGGCGATGGAGAAATCGTCGCGCAGCGCCTTGCAGAGCTTTTCGGTTAGCGTCGTCTTGCCGGAGCCGACGGGACCGCCGATGCCGATGCGCAGGGGACCGTTGGCCTGAGTCATAGCGAAAAATCCGTCATGCCGAAAAACTCCGTGATGGCGAGGATGGCGAAGCTGAGCCCGATCAACAGGCAGAGCGGCGAATAGAAGCTGACATCGAGCCGCGCAAAAGGCTGTTCCGGCGCCAGACGGCGCCACCACGGCGTGAAGCCGGCAATGCCGCGGCCGAGGAAGACCAGCCCTATGAGCAGCGCTGTGGCGGCAAGGCCTTCCCTTGGAAAGGGGGTGGCGAAGACCCCGGTCAGCGCCAGCGGCCACAGGGTTGCGAGGCACAGGCACGCGGCAACGGCGAAACAGGCAAACGGCGTCGGCATCTCGTCGACGCCGCGAAAGCCGACGACGGCGTGGGCGCAGGAGACGCCGTCCCTGCCCGGCCAGATGCCGCCAAGGCCCCAATAGACATGCAGCGCGGTGATCAGCAGCAGGACGGCCGAGAGGGCGAAGGCGAGGACGATCATGAGCGGAACAGCCTGGAATACTGCGTCTCGTGCTTCATCGCCATGATGTCGGAGATGAAGGCGCAGCCGCCGAGATCGTCCAATGTCGAGCCGGCGGCGCGCGCGGCCGTCGACAGCGCCAACGGCTCGAAGCCGGCGAGCAAGGCCATAGCGTCCGTCTGGCCGACGATTCCGAGTCGGATCGCCGCCTGGACGAGGTTGGAGAAGAAGGCCTGCAGGAAGGCCGACATCGCGTCCTGAATCGCGATGCCGTTGCCGCCGGCAACGGCGCCGACGGCGACACAGTAGGCGCATTCGGCCGGCAGGCGGCCCAATACCGGATTCGCCCACGCCGCTGCCGCTTTCAGGAAGGCGGCGCCTTGCAGCATGGTTTCGGTGTGGCGCTCACGCGAGCCGGCCAGCGCTTCGGCGAGATCGGCAATTTCATGGAGGTCGCCTTCATGGAGGTCGCCGCCGTCGCGGGCGCGGCGCCAGCTTTCCGCGAAGAGCACGGCGTCGTTCCAGCCCGAGCCCATCTCGACCAGCGTCTCCAGCCAGAAGGCGAGGCTGGCGGTATCGGCAACCAGCCCGTCTTGCCCGGCGCGTTCGAGACCATGGCTGTAGGCAAAGCCGCCGACCGGAAAGGCCGGCGACAGCCACGCCATGAGCCGCAGCAAAGCGATGCCGGACGGCTGGTCAGTCATGATCGTGATGATGCCCGTCATGGGAATGGCTGTGCGAATGCGACTCGCTGTGTGCGTGGGAACGTCCATCATGGGAATGCGCTTCGGCGTGCGCATGCGCATGGCCATGATCATGACCATGCGCACCTTGGGCGGAATAGGCGCCGCGCACCGGCTTGAACGGTTCGGAGACTTCGCGCACCGTGGCGCCCAGCCCTTCCAGCATAGCCTTGATGACAAGGTCGCGCAAAATCAGGATGCGGCTGGGCTCAATCGCAGCCGCCAGATGCCGGTTGCCGATATGCCAGGCGAGTTCGGTCAGATGCACGGCGTGGCGGGCGCGGATGTCGTAGACCTCTTCGGGTGCCGCGGTGATCTCGACCTGGCCGCCATCCTCCAGCACCAGCCGGTCGCCATCGTTCAAGGTCACGGGTTCGGGCAGGTCGACCAGCACCTTGCTGCCGTCGGCAAGCTCGATGGCGCGGCGGCGCAAATGACGCTCGTCATGGGGCAGGACGGCACGGCCGGATGGGGCCGTGGTTCCGGCAGTGCCGGCAGCCACCACCGAGACGGCGCGCGGGAACTTGGTGAAGTCGGTGTTCAGGTTGAGTTTCATCGCATGGCTCCACCGTTAGCCTGGGCTCTCGCACGGGCAGGCCGCGCCAGGACGCGGTCGAAATACGCGTTGACGCGCTCGGATTCGATCGGAAATTTTCCGGCGCGGGCCCAGCCGCCCATGTCGCCCAACAGCACGTCGACGGCGGAAAACCGGTCGCCCAGCGCAAACTCCCGATCCCCCAGCCGGCCGTCGAGCGCCTTGGCCTCCGAGGCGAAATCGTAGGCGGCGGCGGGGCCGACATCGACCCGCACGTCCTTCGGCAACAGGAAGCGGTGGCGCAGCTTGTTCCACAGCGGCGCTTCGAACTCGGACTGGGCAAAATGCATCCAGGAATCCATTTCGGCGCGTCCGGCCACACCTGGATTGGCGCCCATGCCTTTGTCGGCGTGCTTGTCGGCGAGATAGACGCAGATTGCCGCCGAATCAGTCACCGTCAGTTCGCCATCGATCAGGATCGGCACCTTGCCCGACGGGTTGAGCGCATAGGCTTCGGGCGAACGCAATTTGACCTCGACGAATTCATAGGGCTGCCCGAGTTCCTCGAGCATCCACAGAACGCGGCTGACGCGGGATCCACGCGATCCGATGGCCTTGTACATGGTTGAACCCTCTTTCCTGCGACCCTAAACCATAGCCACTGTTCAGACGATGGTGTCGAAGAGCCGCAGGATGAACGATACCTGATAGATCAGCGTGCCGACGACGAAGGCGATGTGGAAACGGCGGTCACGCACCAGTATGGCGG
The DNA here is from genome assembly GCF_040320535.1 of Mesorhizobium sp. M0676. NCBI lineage: Bacteria > Pseudomonadati > Pseudomonadota > Alphaproteobacteria > Hyphomicrobiales > Phyllobacteriaceae > Mesorhizobium > Mesorhizobium sp. M0676. The sequence continues at coordinate 57,166 of NZ_JAMYPU010000009.1, read as the reverse complement.
CAATGCACAACACCACGAAAACCGGCGTTCGGAACAGATATTCATTGCCGTAGCGGGCGAAATGCTCGGGACCTTTCAGCAGCGTGTCGACGACATCGAGCAGATAGGTGGCCGCCAGCAGGCCGAAGAACCAGCCGCGGCGCGAATAGAAGAAATCCTCGTAGCTGGTGTAGTCGAGCATCGAATCCGGAAACAGCAGCGCGCACAGCAGGAACAGCGTGATGGCGTAGAAGATCAGGAACAGGTACTTGCCGAAAGTCCAGACCTCTATGGTGTAGAGGCCGAACTCCCACCACCAGAAATGCACCAGCAGCAACAGCATGGAGGCGACCCAGCCGAGGTGCACGGGATAGAGCCTGTACTGGCCGGGATGCTGGACGATGCGCGCCACCCCCGACAGCAGGCGAGCGACGCCAAGTCCGATCACCATGCCCATGACGATGCGGATATGCGGGAAGATGTCGTGGGCGGAGGCTATTTCGGTGGCCATGACCTGCTACGCGGTTTCTTTGAGCCGCATATTGCGGCGGCACCGACCGGCTCGCAATGGAATTTGCCGGGTCGATCAAATCGCCCCTCGCCTCAAAACAGGAAATACCGCTGCGCCATCGGCAGCACGGTTGCCGGCTCGCAAGTCAAGAGTTCGCCATCGGCGCGAACCTCATAGGTTTCGGGATCGACCTCGATATGCGGCGTGGCGTCGTTGAGGATCATCGAGTGCTTGCCGATGCCGCCACGGGTATTTTCGACCGCGACGAACTGCTTGTCGACGCCGAGCCTGCCATGCAGGCCGGACTCCAGCGCCGCCTTGGAAACGAAGGTCACCGACGAGTTGGTCCTGGCCTTGCCATAGGCGCCGAACATCGGGCGGTAGTGCATGGGCTGGGGGGTCGGGATAGAGGCGTTGGGGTCGCCCATCGGGGCTGCGGCTATCATGCCGCCGATCAGCACCATGTCCGGTTTGACGCCGAAGAAGGCTGGGTTCCACAGCACCAGATCGGCGCGCTTGCCGACCGCGATCGACCCGATGTCCCTGGACAGCCCATGCGCGATGGCCGGGTTGATGGTGTATTTGGCGATGTAGCGGCGGACGCGGAAATTGTCGTTGTTGCCGGTCTCCTGCGGCAATGACCCGCGCTGGCGCTTCATCTTGTCGGCGGTCTGCCAGGTGCGGATCGCCACCTCGCCGACACGGCCCATGGCCTGCGAGTCCGACGAGATGATCGAGAAGGCGCCGATATCGTGCAGAATGTCTTCCGCCGCGATGGTCTCCTTGCGGATACGGCTTTCGGCAAAGGCGATGTCTTCAGGGATCGACGGCGACAGATGGTGGCAGACCATCAGCATGTCGAGATGCTCGGCCAGCGTGTTGACGGTGTAGGGCCGCGTCGGGTTGGTCGAAGACGGAATGACGTTGGGCAGGCCGCAGACCTTGATGATATCGGGCGCATGGCCGCCGCCGGCGCCTTCGGTGTGGAAGGCGTGGATGGTGCGGCCCTTGATGGCGGCGACGGTGTTCTCCACAAAGCCGGATTCGTTCAGCGTGTCGGTGTGGATCATCACCTGCACGTCGTAATCGTCGGCAACCGACAGGCAGCAGTCGATGGCCGCCGGCGTCGTGCCCCAGTCCTCGTGCAGCTTCAGCGAGCAGGCGCCGCCCAGCACCATTTCCTCGAGCGCCGCCGGCAGCGAGGCATTGCCCTTGCCGGACAGGCCGATGTTCATCGGGAAAGCGTCGAAGGACTGGATCATGCGCGCCATGTGCCAGGGTCCCGGCGTGCAGGTGGTGGCCAGCGTGCCATGCGCCGGGCCGGTGCCGCCGCCGAGCATGGTGGTGATGCCCGACATCAGCGCTTCGCCGATCTGCTGCGGGCAGATGAAGTGGATGTGCGCGTCGAAGCCGCCGGCGGTCAGGATCTTGCCCTCGCCGGCGATGATCTCTGTACCGGGGCCGATGATGATGGTGACGCCGTCCTGCGTGTCGGGATTGCCGGCCTTGCCGATCGCCGCGATGCGGCCGTCCCTGAGACCTATATCGGCCTTGAAGATGCCGGCCGTGGCATCGACCACCAGCGCGTTGGTGATGACGGTGTCGACCGAGCCGCCGGCGCGCGACACCTGGCTCTGGCCCATGCCGTCGCGGATGACCTTGCCGCCGCCGAATTTCACCTCCTCGCCATGGACGGTGAGGTCCTTTTCGACCTCGATAAACAGCTCGGTGTCGGCCAGGCGCACTCTGTCGCCGACCGTCGGGCCATACATCTGCGCGTAGGCGGCGCGGGTAATTCTAGCCATCAGTCAATGCTCCCCAAACGAGAGTCCGGCCGCAGCCGAACTCCACATCGTCGCCATCCAATGGTCATGCAATGACCCGCTCGGCGACACCTTCTGATCCCATTTGGCCGTTGAGGTGGCCGTGCCACCCCAAACCGCCCGTTTGCCAAACCCTTGGCCAAATCGATGAAAGGAAAATACATGCGCAAAATGATCGTTCTTGCAGCCGCCGCCACGTTGGCCTCCGCAACCGTAGCCGGCGCCCAGCAGCAGCCCACGCCGCAACCGAAGCCGGCGGCGCCCAGCGCTCAGCCGGCAGCGCCGGCGATCCAGAAGGTCAACATCGTCGATATCAGCGAATTGCCCAAGGCCACCCAGACGCAGGTCAATCAGGTGATCGCCCAGCGTGGCGATGCCGGGCTGCAGAAACTGCGCTCGTCGATCGACGCGACGCCGCAGATCAAGTCGGCGCTCGAAGCCAAGGGGCTCACCTCGGCACAGGTGGTCGCCGCCAGCATGACCACCGATGGCGCGCTGACCCTGGTCACCAAGAAGGCAAGCTGAAGAAAGCGCCTGGCGGGCCGGCCCCCGGCCCGCCAGCCCCCAGGGGACCTTGGCTCGACAGGAGGCGTTTCGTCCCTTTGGCGCCGAACGGCGTTGCACAGAAAAGTCCACCAGGAGCGAGCGATGCCTGTCTTTGCCGACACCAGATGGCTCCAGAGCCTTGCTGCCTGCGCATTTCTCGCAGCTTTCGGCCCGCAAGCCGCGCAAGGTCTTGAAAGCGCTGACGCCGTCAACCGGGCCGACACCGTCAACCGGATCGTCGGCTCCGATGTCCGGCAGGAGGAGGCGCGGACGGAACCACAGACCAACAAGATCATCACCGCGATCGAGCGGACGCGTGAGAACATCGGCGCCGTGCGCAAGACGTCCAAGCTCGATACGGTAGATATCGTCTTCCTCACCGACGCGGCGCGCAGCGAAGGCGGCCCGCCGCCGGCCGTCGAGAGCAAGGTCGAACAGCATCAGGACGACATTGCGGAACTGCGCAAGGAGATCGACGCCAACGCCTTGCTGTTCAACGCCATCGATTCGCGGCGCGTGCTTACGGAAGACGTCCTTGCGGTGGAATTCGACGGCTCGGCAAGAATCGTCATCTACGCGGCGGCTAGGCCGCCGAACTGACCTCAGGGCGCTCGACCTCGTCGATCTCACAGCCTGCCCATGATCTTCTGCTGAAAACCGTAGACCTCGCGTTTTCCTCCGAACGGCACCAGCGTGACGTCCCGCTCTTGTCCCGGTTCGAAGCGCATCGCGGTGCCGGCGGCAATGTCCAGACGCATGCCGCGCGCTTTGTCGCGGTCGAATTTCAACCCCTCATTGGTCTCGAAGAAATGGTAGTGGCTGCCGACCTGGATCGGCCGGTCGCCGCTGTTGGCCACCTTCAGCGTCACCGTCGGCAGCCCCTTGTTGAGCTCGATGTCGCCGCTTGCGGTGATGATTTCGCCGGGAATCATCGTTAGCCTCACAAAACGCCGAAGACCAGGCCGGCGCCGACTGCAGCACAAGCGGCGCCAGCGGCGCGGGCAAGCCCGAGAAAGCGCATGCCGAGGCCAAGGCCGGCAGCGATGCCCATGGCATGGAGAAGTGCGGTGGCAACGGCAAAGCCGGCCATATAGTCAAGTCCACCGGCATTTTCCGGCACTTCGGTGCCGTGGGCATGGCCATGGAACAGCGCGAACAGGCCGATGATGGCGACTCCGGCCGAGACCGGCAGATCGACCGCCAACGCCACCAGCAAGCCAAGCGCGACGACGGAGGCAAGGATGCCCGGTTCGACGAAAGGCACCGGCACGTGGAGCATGCCGAGCGCGCCGCCGACCAGCATGACGCCGACAAAGGCCAGCGGCCAGGCCCAGATCGCCTTGCCGCCCTTGAGCGCCGCCCACAGGCCGACGGCGACCATGACGGTCATATGGTCGAGGCCGGACAGCGGATGCGCGAAGCCCGCCGCGAAGGACGAGGTGGTGGCGATGCCGACATGGGCATAGGCGGGCATCGCCGCCGCCAGCAGCAGGATCGCTGCAAGCGTGGTGCGTTTGGTTGAAGCAGAGATCATCGGTCTTCCCTTCGAAGTCACGAGAACAATCACGCAGCCTTGCGCGGGCCGCAGCCCTCGGCCTTGAGCACGCGTTGGGTCGAGGCCGGATATTTCACCAGTTTCTTCACTGGGCGGATCGGGCGTGCGGAAAAATTGCCGCCGCAGTTCGGGCAGACGCCGCCCAGCACATGTTCAGCGCAGTCAGCGCAGAAGGTGCATTCAAAGGTGCAGATCAGCGCGTCCGCCGCTTCCGGCGGCAGGTCCTTGTCGCAGCATTCGCAATTCGGTCGCAGCTCCAGCATCGTTTTCTCCTCACCTGATCGGTTCGTGAACGGTCACCAGCTTGGTGCCGTCGGGAAAGGTCGCCTCGACCTGCACGTCGTGGATCATCTCGGCGATGCCTTCCATCACCTGCGCGCGGGTGATGACATGGGCGCCGGCCTCCATCAGTTCGGCGACCGGGCGGCCGTCGCGGGCGCCCTCGACGACGAAATCGGTGATCAGCGCGATCGCTTCGGGGTGATTGAGCTTGACGCCGCGTTCCAGCCGCTTGCGCGCCACGATCGCCGCCATGGCGATGAGCAGCTTGTCCTTTTCACGCGGCGTCAGGTTCATGCGCTTTCCTGGATTTGGCCTGTATTTGGCTCAGAGTGACCATAATTTGGGCAGACCCGCCCGCCCGTTGAGCAGTTCGACGAGCGGAACCAGCCGCTTGCGCAGCTGATAGCCGTCCTCGGCAAACAGCCTCGCAAGAAGCTTGCCAGATTTTTTGACGCTCCAGGCGCTGGCATCGCCGTCGGCGCCGACGATGTCGCGGGCCGGATCGAGCAAGGCTTCGGCCTGCGGCGAGACCATCAGCAGCGTCGCAGCGGCAATGGCGCCGCCGGCGACCGCCGGGCGGCCAAGTGCCGCCGCGATAGCCGGCCCGATGCGGAAATCCTCGGCATGAACGAGCGCACCATCCTGGCGGACACGCCAACGGTCGTGGAAATGGCCGTGCGCGGCCTCTTCGCCCATGGCGAGGCGGCCGAATATGGTGGCTTCAAGCAGCAATGCCTCGGCGCCTGCGGCAAGCTCGACCTCGAGCGTGCGGGCAAAGGCCGAGCGGTCGAAGACGATGGTTTCCTGGGGCAGCCAGGCGATACGCCCGCCCGCGCCGACGCTGAGCTTCACCCGAACTTCGGCGCGGTCGCTAGCGGCACGATAGATCTTTTCGCAGGCCTGGGTGGTTATCGAGGCGGAGGCACCTGGCCCGACATCGATTTCCCAGCCGAGCCGATCGCCGCCGGTCAGACCGCCGGCGGTGTTGATGAGCACGGCTTCGAGCGGATCGGCCGCAACGGCCGGCATGCGGATTTTGGCCGAGCCGTCCTGATAGAGGCGCAAAAGCCGGGTGCGTCCATCCCTGACGCCGCACGCAAGCCGGGCCGCCCCGGCCGCGCGCTGGGCCGGAAGAGCTGGGATCAAGACATGCTGCAACGTATCCACGGCGCTAACGTTAAGCACTCCCGGCGCTTTGTCGATATGGTGCTTGTTGATATAGCTTGTTGCTTGACAGCGTTTCCGTTTCTATAGAGGGAGCCTCTTTGGAACGGTCATGCTGCGCCTGGCGGGTTTTTGAAGGCGACGGCGATTTCAGTCCAGGCAACAGGGGCGCCAACCAATCGGCACCGCGACGTTATAAAATTGGGGAAGGAATCGAATGGCTGACGAGCTGGCAACGGAAATCATCGCCAAGATCAGGGCACATGCGGAGCCCGGTGGCGAAGAGATCACCACCAATACGGAATTGACCGCGCTTGGCATCCATTCCCTAGAACTGACCGAGATCATCTTCGATCTCGAGGAGCAGTACGGCATCGAGATCGAGATGAACACGGTCGATGCCTGGAGCAATCTCAAGAATGTCGGCGATATGGTTGAGGCTGTTCGCGCGCTGATTGCGAAAAAAGCCTGAGCTGAATGCAAAAGCGCGTCGTCATTACCGGCATCGGCGGCATATGCGGGCTCGGCGCCAATGCGCCTGCAATCTGGAACGAAATGCGGGCCGGCCGATCGGCCATCGGTCAAATCAGCAATCCCGGTTTGCATGATTTGAAGGTCAAGGTCGGCTGCGAAATCAAGACGCTGCCCGACCATGGCATCAGCCACAAGCAGACCGTGTCGATGGACCGCTTCAGCCTTTTGGCGACGATTGCCGCGCGCGAAGCCATGCAGCATGCCGGCCTGACATCGACTGAAGCAACCACCTACCGGATGGGCGCGGTTGTCGGCGTCGGCGTCTGCGGCTGGGAGGCGATCGAGGAGAACTATCGCGCCATCCTGGTCGACGGCAAGAACCGGGCCGGCATCTTCACCGTGCCGAAAGTGATGCCGAGTGCGGCATCCGGCCATGTCAGCATGAATCTCGGCCTGCGCGGGCCGGTGTTCGGCGTCACTTCGGCCTGCTCCTCGTCCAATCACGCCTTTGCCTCGGCGGTCGACCAGATCCGGCTCGGCCGCGCCGATGTCATGGTCGCCGGCGGCACCGACGCGCCGCTGCTTTGGGGCATCCTGAAGGGCTGGGAGGCCCTGCGGGTGCTGGCGCCCGATACCTGCCGGCCGTTCTCGGCCGATCGCCAAGGCCTGTCGCTCGGCGAAGGTGCTGGAATGGCGGTGCTGGAAACGTATGAACACGCCATGGCGCGCGGCGCGACCATTCTGGCCGAATTTGCCGGAGCCGGCCTTTCCGCCGACGCTTCCGATATCGTCGCGCCGACTGTCGAGGGACCGACGGCGGCGATGCGCGCCTGCCTGGCGGACGCCGGGCTCAATCCCGAGGACGTCGACTATCTCAACGCCCACGGCACCGGCACCAAGGCCAACGACCAGATCGAGACGGCGGCAATCAAGCGCGTCTTCGGCGACCATGCCTATAAGCTGTCGGTGTCGTCGACCAAGTCGATGCATGCCCATTGCCTCGGCGCCTCGGGCGGCCTGGAAATGATCGCCTGCGTGATGGCGATCCGCGAAGGCATCGTGCCGCCGACGGCCAATTTCCGGCAGGCCGACCCCGACTGCGATCTCGACATCACGCCGAATGTGGCGCGCGAGCGCAAGGTGCGCGCGGCGATCAGCAACGGTTTTGCCTTCGGCGGCACCAATGCCGTGGTGGCGTTCAAGGCGGTCTGACGGCAAGCGACTGGCCTGAGCGACTGGCCCTGAATGACTGCGAAGACGGTGTGTGCACCTTCGACCGGTTGATCGGCAAAGAAGCCGAGGATAATCCTTCGCAACTCGCCAGACGGCGCGATACCGCGCCAAATTCCCGACCGGAGCTTTCGATGACCGACCTGTCCGCCTTTCCGATCACCAAGCGCTGGCCGGCCAGCCACCCCGACCGCCTGCAGCTCTATTCCGCGACGACGCCGAATGGGGTGAAAGTCTCGATCGCGCTGGAAGAACTCGGCCTCCCCTACGAGGCGCATCTGGTGGATATCGGCAAGGACCAGAGCTGGACGCCGGAATTCCTGTCGCTGAACCCGAACGGCAAGATACCCGCGATCATCGACCCCGACGGGCCGGGCGGCAGGCCATTCGGCCTGTTCGAATCCGGCGCCATCCTGCTCTACCTCACCGACAAGACCGGCAAGCTGATCCCTGCCGATCCGGCGCGGCGCTACGAGACCATCCAATGGGTGTTCTTCCAGATGGCGGCGATCGGGCCGATTTTCGGACAGGTCGGGTTTTTCAACAAATTCGCCGGACGCGAGATCGCCGACAAGCGGCCGCTGGATCGCTACCGCAATGAATCGCGGCGGCTGATCGGGGTGCTGGAGACGCGGCTGAAGGGTCGAACCTGGATCATGGACGACGACTATACCATCGCCGACATTTCGATGCTGGGCTGGGTGCGCAATCTGATCGGCTTCTACGAGGCGCGCGAACTCGTCGGCTTCGACGACTTCCCCACCGTCGCGGCATGGCTGGAGCGCGGGCTGGCGCGGCCCGCGGTGCAGCGCGGCCTGACCATTCCCGCCAGGAATTGACCTCGGCCAGCCGAAGCAGCCGGGTCTATTTCGCCTTGGCCTTGCTTTTCGAGCCGCCCTTGCCCATGACGGACGCAGCGAGCGACGCAGCGCCCCTGGCTGTCGCCGCCACCGCACCAGCGGCGACATTGGCGGTCGCCTTGACGGTGCGCATCGCGCCGCCGGCCACCGAGCCGCTGCTTGCCGGCTTCTTGGGTTTGGCGGTTTTCGCCGTCACCTTTGCCGTCGCCACCGGTTCTACCTTCTTTGGCGCCGCTTTGCCGAAAGCCGGCTTTGCGTCCTTGGACCGCTCGGCGATCGCCGGGCCGGCGCCTGCCTTCGCCTGCGTGGCCTTTGCCTGCCTGGCTTTGGGTTGAGCGGTCTTGCTCTTGGCGGGTGTTTTTGCCTTGGTTGCCATCTGACGGTTCCCTCACGGCGGCACGATTGCCGATGAGAGATAACGACCTGAAAGTCTTAAGGTTCCCGTTCCGAAGTCCAGCGAACTATGCGGGATCGCCAACAACCAGGTCGGCGGACCTGCGACGGCCGAGCACGCGATCGATGTTGGGCATGTCGTTGGAAGCGATCCAAGCGCGGGCGTCTTCGTCGGAGCGGCCATGCTCGTGCCAGCGCACCAGAAGGCGGCGCTCGAGTTCGGCACGCGGCACATCGACAAAGATGGTGAAGTCGAACAGCGGCGCCAGCCGCGACCACGGCTCCTCGTCCAGCAGGAGGTAATTGCCTTCGACCAGGATGAACTTGGTCTCGGCGGCAACGATGGAGGCGGCGGCGCGCGACAATTCCATGCTGCGGTCGAACACCGGAATGGCGATGTCTGGCTCGCCCGAACGGATGCGCTTCAACAGCGTCTCGAAGCCGGCGAAGTCGAAAGTCTCCGGCGCGCCCTTTCTTGACCGCAGGCCGCGCTGGTCGAGCACGATGTCATCATAGTGGAAGCCGTCCATCGGCACGACTTCAGCCGCGCCCTCCGGCAACAGATCATGCAGGCCGGCCGAGAGCGTCGACTTGCCGGCGCCGGGCGGGCCGGCAATGGCGACGATGAAGCGTTTCGCCTTGCCAGCGCGCTTGAAGATGGTGGCGGCGAGATGGGCGATTTCGGACATTGGGCGCTTCCAGTTATGCTTTGCATCTTGTCGGCAGTTTGAGGAAATTTCAAACCGCGATTTGGGCAATCTCACGACATCCGCCACGTCAGCGCTGCCCCTCGTCGCCCTGCCGGTGTGCAGCCGATAGATGGGTAACACTTCTCCCCCTATGCGTCCGCCGCAGCGCCAAGCAGATTGGTTGGCGCGGCGGTGCGGCGGACAAGCTCCATGTGCCGTGTGTCGAGGATGCCGGCAGGCAGGTGAGGGGCAGGGCCAGCGTTCGAAAATCAGCCGGGCTGGCCGATCCGCAGGAAATCGCTGTCGAATGCGACATCGCGGGTCGAACCATCGGCTCCGGTGAGATGCATGTGACCTGAGGCTGTCCCGATAGCGCGCGGCGGCTCGCCGCTCGCCAGCGGCAGCGTGCCGATGACATGGCGGAAGGAGACTTCGCCGCCGAGGGTAAAAGCGGTCGCGACCCCTTCGCGCTTCAGCCAATTGTCGTCGATCGATGCGGCATGGCCGATGGCGGCGCGGCCGTCCTCGATGCCCAGCACGCCGCGATGGCGGCTGCTCCACGGCGCGTAGTCGCGGCCGCCATTGCTGAACCACAGCATGGTGACCGGAAGCTCCGCCGGGTTCTTCAGCACCAGCACCAGATCCTGTTCGGCCCGGCGCGCCAGCGCCGTCCAGCCCGGACCGTCATGATCGGCTTCGACCAGGGTGATGAAATCCTCGCGCTCATCCTCCATGCGGTAGTCGGTGAGATCGAGCGTGCCGCCGCCAGTGGCTGGAAAGCGCGTCAGATCGGTCGAGCGGGCGGGATAGGAAAGCTTGAAGCGGCCGCGGGCCGGATCGGGCTCCAGCGGTGCGTCCAGTGTCCCGGCAAAGCGCTTCGGCGAAAAGGCCAGCCGGCCGCCATCGCGCATCGCCGCCATCGGATGGTGGGCGGCGGAGACCGCTCCGGAACCGCCGGAAAAGACATGCTCCTGATAGAGAAAGGGATGACTGTTGCGGAGCGTGAAGATCTTGTCGACCGTCGCGCCCATCACCGTGCGGCGCAACCGGAAGACGGCCCGCCAGCCGTCGGATGTCGCTTCGCTGACGGTGACATCCCAGGGGCTGTTGGCCGGCCAGCCATGCAGCGGTGCGGCCTCGATGTCGCTGGCCGAAAACGGTGCGCATAGGAAATCGCCCGACAGCCGCACCGTGCCTTCAGGCAGGTCCGGCGGCAGCGTCTCGCCAGCATCTATCCAGGGCGCGCGGTGCAGCGGCTTCAGCTGGCGGCCATCGCTGTCGACCGTTATGTCGGCGATATGGCCGACAGTGAGATCGAGCGTGACCGAAATGCCCTTTGCCTTGATCGTGACCGTATCCATCCGCGCACCTGCTGATTCTGATGGCAGCGAACAAACCCGCTCCGCGAGGGATGCGCAAGCACAGCGACCGGCATTTTGCATCAGGGCGATTTTTACCCTCCCCCTTGTGGGGAGGGTCGGCGAGCGATCGGAGCGAAGCGGAGATCGATCGACGGGTGGGGGTAGCGCCCTACGAGGACCCCCACCCCGATCCGCTACGCGGATCGACCCTCCCCACATGGGGGAGGGTGGGCGCCTACTGCCGCTTATACTCGCGCACCGGCGACTTGGTGCCGTCGGTGTAGGTGACCTGCACCGCCATCGACGTCACGTTGTCGGCGACCTTGAAGTAAGGCTGGTAGTCATAAGGAATGGCGTACGGGTCCTTCTTGTCGCAAGGCGGCAGCTTGATCTCCCTGTCGAGCGCCGTGCCGTTCAGGCTGTAGCGCACCTCCTTGATGCCGCAGCGGAACGACAGCATCTGGGAGAAATAGACCAGGCCATGATTGCCGCTGGCGTCGAAGGCGATCCACGACGTCCAGAACTGGTCGAGGATCTGTTTGTTGCCCTGTTGCAGCGCTGCGTCCGGATCGAAACTTATGTTGAACGGCCCGGTCTCGCGGCCCCTGAGATCGAGATACTTGACCCCGATGGTGGTGGCCGTGGTGCTGTCGGGCAATTCGAAGCTCGGATTGGGCATCGGCTTGCCGGTGCGCTGGTCGTTCATCGCCATCAGCCCGGTGTCGGTGAACGGACCTGACACACCCATGCGCCAGGAAATGCCGGTCGCGGCCTCGGGCAGCGAGATGGAGATCGTCCAGCCGGCATTGGAGCGCATCGGCGTCAACGTCGGGGCAAAGCGTGCTGGGTCGAGCACGTCGCCAAGCGCCGTCAGGCGGGTACGGCTGCGGTCGAGCCAGTCGGTGAGCTGCGTCTGGTCGACGAAATATTTGAGCAGCCCGCCTTCCTTTTCATAGGAGACGAACCTGGTCAGCGCCTCGGCCTCGCTGCGCTTGTCGGACAGCGACTGGACGCCGAGGCGATCCTCGGAAAACTCCTGCGCGAGCAGGTAATAGGCCGGTGCGAAATCCGGATTGGCCGCGATGAAGGCGTTGAGCTTATCGAGACGTTGGGCATCGTCGAACTGCAGGATATGGACCAGCTTGATCGACAGCGCCTTGGCCTTGTCGGCCAGGGCGCCGAACACTTCGCGGGCGCCGGCCTTGCCGTCCTGCACGCGCAGCAGGGTGGCGAAGCGTGTGTAGGGATCGACGGCGTCGACGTCGAAACCGGCGAAAGCGAGATAGGAGCGCCGCGCATTCAGCATGTCGCCGGAAAGCTCGTAGACGCGGGCATTGTGATAGAATTCGTCCGGCCGCTTCGGCTCGGCGATCGTCCCGCCCTGCGCGGCCAATGCGGCAAAGCCCTTGGCGATGGTGTCGATCGAGGCGGCGATCTGCTCGGTGGTCGCCTGAAGCTTATCCGCCTGCTCGGCCTGTTTCTGCTGGCCGGCAGCGAGCGTTTCGGTCGTCTGCTTGACCGCCTCTACCGACTTTTGCGTCTGCGCGCCCTGCTCAGCCTGCTGCTGCTGGGTCGACGCAATTTCCTCGGTCTTCTTCGCCACCGCGTCGGTCGATTGCTTGACCTGGTCGACCGCCAGCTTCGTCTCGGTTACCGTTTGCTCGATCCTGGCCACCCTGGCCGAGACGATGCCCATCTGCTGCTGCAACTGGGCGATGGCCGGCACCAGGCCGGCGATCACACCGTTCTGCGAATTGGTCTGCTGCTGCAGGCCATAGACGCCGCCGGCGACGGCGGCAGCGCTGGTGGCAAAGATCAGCGCCGGCAGCGCTTTGGCGGCCAGCACCAGCCGCAGAACGATGGCAATGGCGATGATGGCGGCGGCAACCGAAGCGACCAGCGCGATATAGGCGGCGAACGGCGCCAGCGGATTGAGGATGTCGGAAGCCGCGCCGCCGATGAAAGCGACGCTGCCGGCCCATTTGCCGGTGCGGCTGAGCGAAGCCCTGATAAGAGATGGCGCAGCCGCGCCGATGTCACCGGTCATTGTCAAATCCCCCAAGCAATTGCCGCCTCTATAGCAGCACCGCGACCCCGCAGGCAAAACAGGACAGGAAGCAGGCGATTTCGGGGCGGGGATTACGGAGTTGGTGAGTAGCGAAGACCGAAGTCACAGCTAATCTCCCCCGCAAGCGGGGAGATTGGCAGCTCCGCCATTAACCAAATGGACGAACACAATGGGTTAGGCTAGGTTCCGGCCCTCTCAGCAACGCCGGACTTGCCTTGCCAAACTTCCATCTACCCTCCCTCGTCCAAAAATTTCTCGCAGCCCTGCTGCTTGTCTTCGTGGCCGGCTGCAGCACCACCGCACCGCCCGACAGCGTGCTGGCGGTGCCGGCGCCGCAGGAGAAATATGCCGCCATCGTAATCGATGCCGGCAGTGGCAAGACGCTGTTCGAGGTCAGTTCGAGGGCGCAACGCTATCCGGCGTCGCTGACCAAGATGATGACGCTCTACCTGCTGTTCGAGGCGCTGGAGACCGGCCGCGTCTCGAAGGAAACCCGGATCCCGGTCTCCGAGAATGCCGCCCGGCAGCCGCCGACCAAATTGCGCTTCAAGCGCGGCGAGAGCATCGATGTCGATTCGGCGATCCGGGCGATCGTGGTCAAGTCGGCCAATGACGTGGCGGTGGCGGTGGGCGAATATCTCGGCGGCTCGGAGAACCAGTTCGCCGCCATGATGACCTCGAAGGCGCGCCAGATCGGCATGAGCAGCACCGTCTTCCGCAACGCATCGGGCCTGCCCGACGATGGCCAGCACACATCGGCGCGCGACATGGCGACGCTGGGGATGGCGCTGCGCGCCCGCTTCCCGCAGCAGTTCCACTATTTCTCCGAAAGCGACTTCATGTTCCGCGGTCGGCTGGTGCGCGGCCACAACGACATGCTCGGCCGGGTGCGCGGCGTCGACGGCATCAAGACCGGCTATATCAGGGCATCCGGTTACAATATCGTCACGTCCTACAATGCCGACGGCCGGCATCTGATCGTGGTGGTGATGGGCGCCGACAGCGCTAGGCAGCGCAACGACCATGTCGAAGCGCTGATCCAGCGCAGTCTGTCGCCCGCCATGGCCGATACGAAGACGCGGCTGATGTTTGCGGGAGATCAGCCGGCCGCGTCGCCCAGCCTGCCGCCGCCTGGTTTGCCGGCGCAGGGGTCGCAGTTGCCTGGTTTACCGCCGCAATAGAACCCGTCGTTGGGTGGAGGAACTCTGAAACGCCGGCGGGACAGCACCCCCCTCTGGCCTGCCGGCCATCTCCCCCTCAAGTGGGGAGATTAGCAGCTTCGGCGTCTCGCCTCTCTTTCGTGTTTGGCGAAGCCATGGCGACATCTGATCTCCCCCCTTGAGGGGGAGATGTCCGGCAGGACAGAGGGGGGTCGTGAAGGATCGCTGCCTCATCTTAACTCTGCAGCAGGCGCGACCTTCGTCGGCAACAGCACTTCGGCGGTCTGGTTGCCGAGCAGCAGGCGAGCGAGGCCCCGGGGGCTGCGCCGCCACAGGCAATTGCAGCAGGCATTCATCACAAGCGCTTGCACAAGCCCCCAATCTTCACCGCCACAGTGGCTATGCCGCCTCGCCTTGGCGTATCGTGGGCGCGACAGCAGGAGCCGGCATCATGAGCCCAAACCCATCCGAACAGGCCGACAATGAAAACGACAGCGGCGGCGAGTATTTCGAGGCGCCGACCGACCACGACGCCGAGCTGGTGGCCGACGAGGCGCTGGAAGCGCCCGATGTGCCGGACTCCGAACCCCATGGCCGCCTGAAGCCGAAGCGGAAACCATCGGCGATATCGGGCCGCAAATTCCGCAAGCGCGACCTGGTGCGCATCGACGACCTGCGGCCAAGCCTGGCCGACCGCATCCGCTCCGACCATCCCGACCTGCCGCGCGGCGCCCGCATCAGCCGCGAAGAGCTCGGCCGCTACCGCATGCGCTACATGGAGGAGTTGCTGCAGCAGGAGCATGGCGAATTCTCCGAGCTCGACCGCCAGGTGGTCGAATCGATCGCCAGGCAGGACACGATTTCGGAAAACTCGGAAGAGGAGTTCGAGGAGCACCGCTCGTTCGCCGACCGCGTCTCCGACAACATGGCGGCTTTTGGCGGCAGCTGGTGGTTCCTGATCTCGTTCGGCAGCGTGCTTGCGGTGTGGATCGGCATCAATTTGATCGCGGGCGTGAGCAGCGCCTTCGACCCCTACCCCTTCATCCTGCTCAACCTGCTGCTCTCCTGCATCGCCGCCATCCAGGCGCCGATCATCATGATGAGCCAGAGACGGACGGAGGCCAAGGATCGCCTGCGCTCGTTCAACGACTACCGGGTCAACCTGAAAGCCGAGCTGGAAGTGCGCCATTTGCACGAAAAGCTCGACTATCTGATCTCGCGCCAATGGACGCGGCTGGCCGAAATGCAGCAGATGCAGCTGGATGCGATGCACGAACTGACCGGCGCGAAGAAGGCGAAGCGGGCGCCGCGCAGGGTGCGCAGGCGGGTGGCGAAGGTGGAGGTGGCGGGGTGAGTCCCGGGCTGAGGCTGCAGGGCGGACGCGAAGTTGCCAAGCCGCGCGACGTGGCTTCGAAAATATCGCCACGCCAATTGCCCGTTGAAGCCCGGCGCGGCTTCCGCTAAGAAGCCGTGGCTGGCCGGCCTATCGGCTGGTTCGTTTTCAGGTTCCTTGAAGGCACCCGTAGCTCAGCTGGATAGAGCGCTGCCCTCCGAAGGCAGAGGTCACAGGTTCGAATCCTGTCGGGTGCGCCAATCTACCCATGTATTACAATAGCTCAGATAACCCTTAAGCGCGTCACGCTGAACGGATCCATGCGACCCGCTTGAAGTCTTTGTTTTAATGGATGTCGTTGTCCCAGAACCGCGGCACTTCTGGGCGACATGCATGAGTGCCCGGGTCTAGGCACGGGCGATCAGTCGATATTCGGTGTTATTGGCGCGTCGATTACCACTTCCGCCCGTTCAGTCAGACGCTATGCTGCTGACCGTGACACCAAGGCGCGCGTTCGTGATGAAGCAAAGTCAACACCGCTTGCATGAGCGGATGACCATTCGCGGCCACCTCGAACCCGCGTCCTTCCTGCCCTGGATCATGCGCCATGCGGCCAAGCTCGGTCTCGCGCACCACATCGCTCATGCAAGCACCGATCGCATCGAACTCGATATTGCCGGTACGGCGGAACTGATCGACATGATGGAGATGGGATGTTCGCTTGGGCCCATTGACGTCTGGGTCGAGACGATCGACCGCGCGCCTGTCGAGCAAAAAAACATATAGCTTTGCGTGTGGTTACCCTCCGTTTGCACTTAATTTAATCAATATTGCAATTGCGAAATAATTATGCATACGTCAGCCGCATCGAGCGGTTCGCCAACTCCTTGCGCCGGCATCTCTCTGGTCGGGAAACAGTAGTATCAGTACGGAAAGTAAGGTCATGCTGTCCGACAAGACGGACACCTGGGTGCCGGTCGCCCTTACCCAGGATCTGCCAACAGGACAGGTAATGCCGGCGCGGACGCCCGCCGGTCCCATTGCCCTCTGGCGAAGCCAATCGGGGCGCTTGGCGGCATCGGCGGATCGCTGTCCGCATCGCGGCATGCGCCTCTCCCATGGCTTCGTGCGCGGCGAGGCGCTCTCCTGCATCTATCACGGCTGGACCTATTCGCAGGCCGGTCAGTGCCTGCGCATTCCTGCCCATCCCAGCCTCACGCCGCCGGAGACGATTCGCGTTGCGACCCGGTTGGTCGAAGAGGCGGGCGGGATCATCTGGGTCGCTGATGGAGAGCCTGACGGCAAGCCACCCCTTTTTGAGGGTTACGTCCCGCTCCGTTCATTGACGGCCCGCGCCGGATGTTCGGCACTCTCGGTCGCTGCCGGTACGAAGGCCACCGTTGAAGGATACGTCTGGCAGGCGCCCGGCGCGCCGGCAATCCGCCTGCTGCCTATCCCGCAGGAAGCCGGCGAGACGCTGATCCACGTCCTTGTTCCAGCCGATTGCGATGCGTCCGAGCGCATCGCCGCCTCGCGAGCCGCCGAGAGCCTTCGGCGCATGGCCGAAGGGATCGAGGCGAAAGGGGCTGTGCCATGATCGACGATGCGATGCGCGACGAATGGTATCCGGTCGGGCTTTTCAGCCGGCTCGACCGCTATGGGCGCGAGACCACCCTGATGGACGAGCCGATCAAGGTTGCGCTCGACGCCAATGGCGCGACGAAAGTGACAGGCGAAAACGGGCGCGTGCTGCCGGTTTCGGTGCGCTATGGCCATATCTGGTCGTCGCTCGGCGAACCGAAGAAACCGGTCTTCCCGATTCCCGAGGCAGACCAGCCCGGGCGCCGCTTCGTCGATGTCGGCGTGGTGCGGGTGCGCTGCTCGCCGCTCCGCGCCGTCGAGAACTTCCTCGACATCGCACACTTCCCCTTCGTCCATACCGACATCCTCGGCTCGGAGCCGCATACCGAGGTCGAAAACTACAAGGTCGAGATCCGCGAGGAGGAGGACGAGGTCTGGGCGACCCAGGTGAAGTTCTACCAGCCGCAGGCGGCGAAATCCGCGAGCGGAGGTATCACGACGGAATACATGTACCGCGTGCCGGCTCCGACCTGCTCAGTCCTCTACAAGACCTGCCCGCCGCGCCCGGGCGAATGGGATGTCATTACGCTATTCGTCCAGCCGCTTGCCGAAGATCTCTGCGACGTCTGGCCATGGATGGCGCTTTTCGATGACGAGACGCCACAGACCGACCTCATCCATTTCCAGCAGACGATTTTCCTGCAGGACCGCTCGATCCTCGAAAACCAGATCCCGCGTCTTCTGCCGCTCGATCCCGGCATGGAAATCCCCACGCGCGCCGACCTGACCTCGGTCGCCTATCGCCGCTGGCTGAAGCGCCACAATTATACCTACGGCGCGCAATTGGTGGCACAATGAAGCTTTACGACTACATCCTCTCCCCAAGTTGCTACAAGGTGCGCCTGATGGCCACGCTGTCAGGTGTGAAGCTCGAAATCCGCCCGGTCGACTTCCATCCCGGCGCCGAGCATCGTGGCCCCGAGCTTATGGCGCTTAATCCGGGAGGCTCCATCCCGATCCTTGAAGACGGCGACCTGATCCTGACCGAGTCTTCCGCCATGCTTGGCTATCTCGCCGCGAAGGCAGCACCGGCCTGGCTCGGCAGCGGCGCCCCCAAGGAGACGGCGCGCATCCAGCAATGGCTTTCCTTCTCGCACAGGCTGACCGCCAATCTCGGCGGCGCGCGCCTGCATGAGATGCTGCTGCGCCCCGGTGACATCGGTGCGCTTCAGGCCAATGGCATAGCGGCACTACGTGAGCTGGAAGCCGGCCTCTTCGAACAAAAAATGCGTGGCGATCGGTTTCTCGCATCCGACCGGCCGACGATTGCCGACATTGCTTGCTTTCCCTATGTCGCGCTCGCGCCCGACGGTGGCGTTTCCCTCGATCCGTATCCCACGATCCGGCTCTGGTCGCGAGCGCTCCGCAGCCTCGACAATTTCATCGAGATGCCCGGTATCCACCGGCTGCACGAGTTGAAGCCCGAACCGCCACCCATACCGGACGAGGCGTGAGGTGACCGGCTATCTCCTGAAGAATTGCGCAGCGGTCATCACCGACGAGGGCAGGGGTCCGAGCGTCCGGCGCAATGTCGATGTGCTGACGAATGGCCCGCAGATCGAGGCAATCGGGCAAGGCCTCCACAGAAGCGAGTTGCCGGCCGGTACTATCGTGCAGGACGCCGACGGCTGGTTCGTCTATCCCGGCCTCGTCAACACGCACCATCACTTCTTTCAGTGCTTTGTGCGCAACCGTGCCGACCTCGACTGGACGAAGCTGTCGGTCATCGAATGGCTCGACCGGATCTATCCGATCTTCTCCCGGCTAAACGAGGATTGTTTCTACCACGCCTCGATCACGGCGATGGCAGAGTTGATAAAGCACGGTTGCACGACGGCCTTCGACCACCAGTACAATTTTCCGCTCCATGCCGGAAAACGGCTCATCGACCGGCAGTTCGAAGCGGCCGACCTTCTCGGCATGCGTTTCCACGCCGGCCGCGGCGGCAACACGCTGCCAAAATCGGAAGGCTCGACCATTCCAGACGAGATGCTGGAGACCACGGACGAATTCATTGCCGACTGCGCACGCCTCATCGACACTTATCACGACACCAGTCCCTTCAGCATGCGTCAGGTCGTGGTCGCTCCCTGCCAGCCGGTCAACTGCTACCGCGAG
Source organism: Mesorhizobium sp. M0676 (assembly GCF_040320535.1). Lineage (NCBI taxonomy): Bacteria > Pseudomonadati > Pseudomonadota > Alphaproteobacteria > Hyphomicrobiales > Phyllobacteriaceae > Mesorhizobium > Mesorhizobium sp. M0676. Next base: position 37,979 of record NZ_JAMYPU010000009.1, on the reverse strand, counting down.
ACCTTCGTGGAATCGGTTTCGCTGGCGCGTGATCGCGGGGTGCGGATGCACACCCATGTCGGCGAGGGCGAAAGCCCGATCATCGAGGCCCGCCATGGCATGCGTACGGTGGACTATCTCGAGGACCTCGGATTTGCCGGCCGAGACACTTTCTATGCCCATTGCTGGGAGCTGACGCATGACGAACTGCGGCTGATGGCGGCGAGCGGCACCGGTGTCTCGCATTGCCCGGAGCCGGTCTATCTGGTGGGCGCGGAGGTGACTGATATTCCCGCCATGTCCGCCTTTGGCCTGCGCGTCGGTCTCGGCTGCGACGGTGCTGCCTCGAACGACAATTCCAACCTCATGCACTGCATCCATTCCGCCTACATGCTGCAATGCCTGGCGGCCTCGACGCGCGCTCATCCCGTGCCTGCGCCGGTCGATTTCCTCGGCTATGCGACAACGGGCGGGGCCGCGCTTCTGGGCCGCAATGACATCGGCCGACTGTCGCCCGGCATGGCCGCCGACCTCTTCGCGATCGACACGCGCCGCATGGATTATGTCGGCACGCGCCACGATCCATTGAGCCTGATCGCCAAGGTCGGCATCGGCATGCCCACCGACATGACCATGATCAACGGCCGCATCGTCTGGGAGAAGGGTGCGTTTACCGGGCTGAACGAGACCCGGCTTGCTGCGGACGCGGAAGCCGCTTTTGCCGCGGTGGAATTCTAACAACTTAAGACAGGGGAACTGACATGCTGAACTATCTGACCCGCAGAACTCTGATGAAGGGCCTTGCCGCGACGGGGCTTGCCGGCGCGCTTGGCAGCCGTCCCGCCTTTGCGGCCGACGAGCCGCTCGGTATCACGCTCGTGCTCCCGTCGCCGGTCGGCGATGTCGGCTGGGGCCATGCGCTCGCCGCCGGGCTCGAGCCGGTTAAGGCCGCGTACGGCGACAAGGTGAAGATCACCGTCATCGAGAACATCGCCGAAGGGCCGGACGCCGACCGGATCATGAACAAGACCGTCGCCGACGGCAACAAGTTCCTGATCGCCGGCTCATTCGGCTACCAGAATGGTGCATTACAGATCGCCCGCCGCGATCCTGGGGTCACCGTGCTGCATGCCTCCGGCTTCCAGACCGCGCCGAATTTCTCGCCCTTCGCGGCGAAGTATTTCCAGGGCACTTACCTGCTCGGCATAGCCGCCGCGGCTCTTTCCAAGACCGGCAAGCTCGGCTCCGTCTCGGCCTTCGCCATTCCGGAGCTGATCACCTCGATCAACGCATTCACGCTCGGCGCACAGACTGTAAATCCCGATATCGAGGTATCGGTCGTCTGGGTGAACTCCTGGTTCGACCCGGCCAAGGAACAGGAAGCCGCCAAGGCGCTGATGGCACAGAACTGCGACGTGATCTTCTCGAACGCGCAGGACACACCCTCCGTGATCTCGGCCTGCGAGGAGGCTGGCGTCTATGCGTTCAACCTCAATTCGTCGATGAAGAAATATGCGCCGAAGAAATATCTCGGCTGCATCGCGACGGACTGGTCGCCCTTCTTTAAGGCTTCCGTGGATGCCCATCTGGCCGGAACCTTCAAGGGCGCCAACACCTTCCTCGGCGTCGCCGAAAAAGTGGTGGAGGTCGTGGACTGGAACTCAGGTATCCCAGCCGACACGATGACGAAGATCAAGGAAGTGGCGGCGAAGATCGCCGACGGCAGCTTCTCGCCCTTCACAGGTCCAATCACCAAGGCCGACGGCAGCGAAGCCGCCGCCGCCGGTGCGACGATAGCGGATCCCGAGATCGTCGCGATGGACTGGCACGTCAAGGGTGTCACCACACCACTGCCGAAGTAAGTCATGACCCCGCCCCTTCTGTCGCTCCGCGGCATCTCGAAGAGCTACGGCCAGATCCGGGCCAACCAAGCCATCGATCTGGACGTGGCGCACCAATCGATCCATGCGATTCTCGGGGAGAATGGGGCGGGCAAATCGACGCTGATGAAGCTCATCTATGGCGTTGAACAGCCGGACGAAGGCACCGTCGTCTGGAACGGAGAGCCTCTGCGCCTTGCCTCGCCGGCTGAGGCACGGCGCAGGGGCATCGGCATGGTCTTTCAGCATTTCTCGCTGTTCGAGACGCTGACTGTCGTCGAGAACATCCAGCTCGTCGTCCCCGGCGGCAAGGCGGAGCTGGCGGGGCGCATCCGCAGCCTCGGCCAGAATTTTGGCCTTGAAGTAGATCCTCTCGCCGATGTGCACGCGCTCTCGGTCGGCGAACGGCAGCGGGTGGAGATCATCCGCTGCCTGATGACGGACCCGAAGCTGCTCATTCTCGACGAGCCGACCTCGGTCTTGCCGCCGCAGGCGGTGAAGAAGCTGTTCGACACGCTCAGGCGCCTTCGCGACCGCGGCGTGTCCATCCTGTTCATCTCCCACAAACTGGAGGAAATTCGCACGATCTGTGACCAGGCGACGGTCTTGCGTGGAGGGCGCGTTATCGGCACCGTCGACCCGCGCGACTATGATGCGCACGACCTCGCCCGGATGATGATCGGCCGCGACATGCCCGAGGTGATGCCCGCGTTGGCCATGCCCGAGGGGGAGAAGCGGCTGGAAATAATCGGCATGGACTACACGCCGGACGACCCCTTTGCCACGCCGCTCTCCGGCATCAGCCTCACGGTACGATCAGGCGAGATCCTTGGCATAGCCGGAATATCGGGCAATGGCCAAGGCGAACTTGCCGCACTCATCTCGGGCGAAGCGATGCTGCTGAAGGAACAACGCGACCGGATCTACATGATGGGCCGCGACGTAGGCACACTCGATGCGGCCGCGCGCAGGAGATTTGGCTTCGCCTTCGTGCCCGAAGACCGGCTGGGACGCGGCGCGGTCCCTGAAATGTCGCTCGTGCTCAACACCGTTCTTACCGCCCATCCTTTCGATCTCGTGAGGCGCGGCCTAATCAACAGCGCCGCAACGACGGCTTTCACCAGCGAATGCATCCGTCGGTACGACGTCCGCGCCTCCGGCCCGGATGCCGAAGCGGGCTCGCTGTCCGGCGGCAACTTGCAGAAATTCATCGTCGGTCGCGAGATGATGCTGTCGCCAAAACTGCTTTTCGTGGCGCAGCCGACCTGGGGTGTAGACATTGGCGCTGCATCCGCCATCAGAAGGCGGCTCATCGCGTTGCGCAACCTGGGCGTGGCGATCCTCGTAATTTCCGAGGAACTCGAGGAACTTTTCGAACTCTGCGATTTCATCCAGGTGCTGCATCATGGAATGCTGAGTCCGCCTCTGGTCACGCGGGACACGCGCCCCGAAGACATCGGCAGATACATGATCGGAGCACATGCCTCGCCAGAGAAGGTTCCTGCATGAGCGTTTGGGCCGCGACGTTCCTCCCCGCGCTCGTCCGCCGGGAGCATGCCTCGCTCGTCGCGGCCATGCTGGCCCCGGCTGTCGCGCTTGGCATGGCGATCATCCTCAATCTGGGCCTTTATGTGCTGATAGGCCGAGATCCGGCGGCCGTCCTGTACGCGATGCTTCTCGAGCCGTTCCTCTCCTGGGCATCGTTCGCGGAGGTGCTGCTGAAGGCGGGGCCTCTTCTCCTCATTGCTCAGGGGCTGGCGATCGGTTTCCGCGCAAAAGTGTTCAACATCGGCGCGGAGGGCCAGTTTATCCTGGGCGCTATTTTCGCCTCGGCGATCCCCGTCTGGTTTCCGCAGGCGACCGGGCAGTGGATCTGGCCGCTGATGCTGCTTCTCGGTGCCCTCGGCGGTGCGCTTTGGGCATCTATCACCGCCTTCTGGCGCGTCAGGCTCAATGCGAACGAGATCCTGGTCTCCCTGATGCTGAGCCTCGTTGCGGCGCAAGTCCTCAACTACCTGCTGCTCGGCCCATGGAAGGACCCGGCCGGCTTCAATTTCCCACAATCCGTCATGTTTCAGAACGACGCGATGGTGCCGACCCTGATCACCGGTACCCGCGTCAACGTCTCGCTGCTCATCACACTTGCGCTCTCGCTGGTGGCCTGGGTTTTCATGCAGCGAAGCTTCATGGGGTATAAGCTCAAGGTCGGCGGCCTTGCCCCGCGCGCGGCCGGTTACGCCGGCTTCAGCGAAGGGCGTGCGATTTGGCTATCGCTTCTGATCGGTGGCTTGGCGGCGGGACTGGCAGGCGCGGCGGAAGTCGCGGGTCCGCTCGGCCAGCTGCAGCGCTCGATCTCGACCGGCTACGGTTATGCGGCCATCATTGTCGCCTATCTCGGCGGCTTGCATCCCGTCGGCATCATCTTTTCCGCGCTCTTTATGGCTGTCCTCTATATCGGCGGCGACAATGCGATGGTGTCGGCAAACCTGCCGATCGCCGCCGTCCGCGTCTTCCAAGGCAGCTTGCTGCTCGCCTATCTCGGCGCTGTGGCCTTCGTGCGCTACCGCATCGAGTGGCGCCGCCCCCATCACCTGAGCCAGCCATGAACGCCGTCGAGTTCATTATTTCGGGCATGCTCGCAGCGGCAACCCCCTTTCTCCTTGCCGCACTCGGCGAGTTGGTGGTCGAGCGCGCCGGTGTTCTTAACCTCGGCGTAGAGGGCCTGATGGCCCTCGGCGCGGTGCTCGCGTTCATCGTCGTCTACCACGGCGGTGGACACCTGCTGGGGTTCGTTGCCGCCGGCCTCGGTAGCGCCGTCCTGTCCCTCGTCTTTGCAGTGCTGGCACTCGGATTCCGGGCAAACCAGGTCGCGACAGGCCTTGCGATCGGCATTCTCGGCCAAGGCCTTTCGGCGCTGTTCGGCAAAAGCTACGAGAGCTTGACGGTGAAGGGGCTCCCGAAACTTGTCTTTCCCGGCCTCTCGGAAATCCCGGTAGTCGGCAGGCTGTTTGTCCAGGACGTCGTCGTATGGCTTTCCCTTGCCGTGACGTTTGCGATCTGGGCGATGTTTGCCTATACGAGAGTCGGCCTTGTCGTGAGGGCAATCGGCGAGAATCCCAAGGCAGCCCACGCCATCGGCTATCCGGTCATCGCTATCCGTGTCGCGGCCATAGCTTTTGGTGGCATGATGGCGGGTTTTGCCGGCGCCTATGCGGCGGCGGTGTACACGCCCCTTTGGGCGGACGGTATGATTGCCGGACGTGGCTGGATCGCGATCGCACTCGTTGTCTTTGGTACGTGGCTCGCTGGCCGCATCTTCCTGGGTGCCTGCCTCTTCGGCGCGGTTTCGCTGATGAGCCTCGCCGCCCAGGCGACCGGTCTGGACTTGCCATCGCAACTGCTTTCCAGCCTTCCCTATCTCGTTACGATCGTCGTGCTCGGTGTCATCTCGGCGGACCGCCGCTTGCTCAGGCTGAACGGTGTCGCCTCGCTTGGCGAACCCTTCGAACGTTAGCCGGGATGAAAGTGGATTTGCGAAACTCGGCGTAAGTTGAAGAGATTCGAAACGCCAGCGGACGATCGGCATCCGATCCAAAGGGCAGAAACGCCAAACGGGGCGAAGGTATGCCCGCAAGGGTAGCGCTGACGCTGTCGACTGCGAGCAGCGGAACGATGTGACGCCGCCCGACATCGGTGGAGATCGTCGCGGGTTTCTTGGGTCGTCCCCTTTTCTGCAGTACGAGCCCCATTCTCGAGGGTCCATTCTCCACCGCAGCCTAGCGAAGCGGCGTCGCAAGATGGCCTGAGGCATGCGCCCGGTAAATTCCCGCATGCGAGCACTCGTCCTGCCTGTCTAAGGTTCCGAGTCTAACCGCAAATCCTCGATTTTTTCCGCCAATTCCAAAATATATATTCTGGTCGCCGCAAGAAGCCATAACAACGATTTCCAATACTACCTATTCTTGCAGGAACTAAAAACGCTACACTCGCGTAATCATATTGGTAACGGATGCTATTAAACCTGCGTCCAGGCAACCAACACGGGGAGCGGCGTTATGGATTTCTTTAAAAGTTTAACAAAGGTCTTGGCCGGCGGCGCGGTTACCGTGGCTTTGTGCTTTCCGGCTGGCGCGGGCGGGCTCAGTGTGGGCATCGGCGGCAGCGGTGGGGTGGGTGTTTCGGTCGGCGGCAGTGGCGGCGGGCTTGGCGTCGGTGTCTCGGTCGGCGGGAGCAAGGGCGTCAATGCCGGAGCGACGGTCGGAGGCACCAGCGGCACCACCGCCAGTGTCGGCGCCTCGGTTGGCAGCGGCGTTACCGCCGGCGCCGGCGTATCAGTCGGCACGGGCGTCGGGGTCGGGGTCGGCGCAACCGTCGGCAGCAGTGTCGGGGTCGGCGCCGGGGTCGGGGTGGGCAGTGGAGTGACGGCCGGGGTCGGCGTCGGCATTGGCACACAGACAACGTCCACCAGCCCTAGGGATCCCAACACGCCAGCGGTGCCGGCGCGGCCGGCGGTGGTTGCCATCAGCGCCATGTCGGCCGGCCAGATCGCCAAGATGAAAAAACGCTGCGCCAGCGTGCTCAGCGGCAAGGGCACCTACGACCGGGACCTGAAGGAGCTCTGCCGGATATTGGCGCGGCGCTGAGTACCGCAACATCGCATCTGCCGTGGGGCGTCAGTCTCTCAGCCAGCCACTGCCGCAAGGTGGCGGGCATTCTTAGGGGGTAGCTTTGCCAAGCGGTTCAGAGTTTCGCGGAAAGGCGGAACCGCTCAGGCTGTGCGCTTTCATCGGCGGCATTCCGCATGGCGCCCGGTTGCGGCCTTAATCTGACCTCTGCCGTCCGTCCGGTCACCCGTTTGGGCCGGCTCGAAGATTCGCCTCTGGCCTTTTGTATCACCCGCTCTAGCTGCTTTGTGTTAGGCTCGTCATGTTAGCCTTGTCTTGCTGATGGAGGTTTTGATGGATCGGCGATCATTCTTGACAGCATTGTTTGGCGTTGCGGGGGCCGCGGCGCTTGCTACCGCGGTTCGGCCTCTCGAGGCCGTGGCCGGGGTTCCCAATGTCGGTAACGGCATTCTCGATGAACTCGACAAGCAGGATGCCAATTCGTTTGATGACGACGAAGGCGCTGGCGATGTCGAGCAGATCTCGCATCGGCGATGGCACCATCGTCGCCACCACAGGCGGCATGTCTGGAGACGGCACTGCCGCACGTTCTGGAGGCATGGCCGGCTGCGCCGGCGCTGCTATCGCAGGCGCTCCTTTGTCGTCTTGCGGTTCTAACCGCGGCACGTTCCCGGATAGTCCCTGCCCTGAGGCGCAACCACCAAACAGACCCATCCCGATTTGCATCGGGATGGGTTGGTTCAGCTTTATCCAGCCACAGCTGCCACAGACTCCCGCTCGACCAGCGGGCATTCCAGCTTGGTGATGGGATAGCGGCCGCGGCCGGCAGGCGGCGGCACTTCGAGCTGTTCGATCGCCCATTGGCCCATCGCCATGTGCGGCAGGATCGATGTCGTCAGCGGCGGGAACAGGTGACGGGCGATCTCCTCGTCGTCATAGCCGACGACGGAGATGTCCTGCGGGATGTGCAGGCCCGCCTCCTTCAGCGCTTCGTAACAGCCGATGGCCGTGCGGTCGTTCTGGCAGAAGATAGCGGTCGGACGCTCTTTCAGCGCCAAAAGCTTCACGGTCGCCGCGTAGCCGGCGCTCGCCGACCAGTCGCCCTCGACCACCAGTTCGGGATCGAACGGGATGTCGGCCGTGGCGAGCGCCCTGCGGTAGCCTTTGAGCCGGTCCTGCGCGGCCTGCATCCACGGCTCGCCGGTGATGGTGGCGATGCGGCGGTGGCCGTGGCCGATCAGATGCCGGGTCGAGTTCTGGCCGCCGGCGATCTCGGACGGCACCACGGCCGGGAAGGCATAATCGGCCGTGTAGCAGTTGAGCAGGATGACCGGGATGTCGAGGCCGTAGAGGAAGCCCGGCGCCGTGATCTCGCGGGTGAAGATGGTCATGTAGACCAGCGCCGAGATGCCGCGCCTGGTGAGCGCCGCAATGGCGCGCGGCTCCATGACGGCGTCACCCATGGTCTGCGCGACGAGCAACACATTGCCGGCGTTCCACGACGCCTGGCGCGCGCCCTCGATGGCGACAACGGCTTCCGGGCTTGTCGCCAGCTGGTCGACAGCGAAACCGATGACACCGTCAAGTCCATCGAAGGCGGGAACAGGTTTGCGCAGCGCCGAGAAGGCGGGTGCTGCGTAGCCGAGCGCACGCGCGGCGTCGATCACCCGCTCGCGCGTCTGCTGCGACAGCCGGATGCCGGGCGAATCGTTGAGCACGAAGGAGACGGTCGCCTGCGAGCACCCGGCTGCCCTGGCGATGTCGGTCATGGTGACGCGGCCGCCCTTGGCGGCTCTCGCCGGCGCCTTGCGCCGCTTCGCCGTGTCGTCCGGATCCCTCGTCTCGCTCATGGCATTGCGTCCCAATCCCCAGCCTGTCTAGTCGCAAGCCTGCCACACCGACAAGATGGTGTCGCGCCGTCGACCAATGGAAATAGTCGAAGGCGTTTATCGTTATTAGCAGCTTTGAAGTTCCCCGCCATGCCGCTGCGGGCTGCGTGAAATTCGAGGACTGCAAGGCATCTGCTTGCGCGAAGCCGTGCTGCACTGTTCGGGCAAACTAGACCTAGGGCCACCGCCGAGTGTCCGCGCGAGACCTCTGCTAATAGTGTTTACTAATACAAAACGACGCTGTAACGTCAATCCGCCGTGTCCGGTCAGGTGGGACCCGGGCGGCGAGAAGTGCACGTGAATGGCCCGATGGCGAGCGGGGTTTGCCTCCGCAAGCTTGGTCTCGGACATGTGATATGTCAGACAAATCAGACTATTTACGAGCACGGGATGAGTCTCTAAAGTCCGTGATCGCGACCGACGACGCCATTCTTCAGCGCCGGGAACCCCTGAGGAGGAGGGCGTCCAAATCGCGAGCGGCAAGTCAGTGAATGCAAGATCGGTTCAGTCCGACGACTGAGCCAAAACGGGAGGTTGAACATGAAATCCTTGATACGACATGCATCCGTGGCCACCGCAGCCCTGCTGCTTGGCCTGACCGCGACAGCCATTGCGCGCGCCGACGACAAGCCGACGCTGGCCTTCGTCGTCAACGGCGCTTCCGATTTCTGGAAGGCCGCCGAAGCCGGCGTCAAGAAGGCGCAGGCCGAATTGCCCGACTACAATCTCGAACTCAAATATCCCGAGCAGTCCTCGGTCGCCATCCAGCAGCGGCTGATGGACGATCTGGTGACCGCCGGCGTCAAGGGCATCATGGTCTCGGCCGTCGACCCCAAGACCTCGACCGACGGTCTGAACAAGATCGCGTCGGAAACGGCGCTGTTCACCACCGACTCCGATGCCCCGCAGACCAAGCGCGTTGCCTATATCGGCTCGTCCAATGTCGACGCCGGCAAGCAGGCGGCCGAGATCGCCAAGAAAGCGATGCCGGACGGCGGCAAGTGCCTCGGCTTCGTCGGCCTGCTCGGCGCCGACAATGCCAAGGAACGCATCCAGGGCATGAAGGACGGCCTCGCCGGCAGCAAGATCGAACTGGTGGACGTGCGCGGCGACGACATCGACCAGGCGCGCGCCAAGAAGAATGTCGAGGACGCGCTGGTCGCCAGCCCCGACATCACCTGCATGGTCGGCTTCTACTCCTACAACACGCCGCGCATCTATGAAGCGCTGCGCGACGCCGGCAAGCTCGGCTCGATCACCGTCGTCGGCTTCGATGACGATCCGATCACGCTTGGCGGCGTCAAGGAAGGCACCGTGGCGGCGACCGTCGTGCAGCAGCCCTTCGAATGGGCCTATCAGGGCATGAAGCTGATGGCCGCCTATCTCAAGGGCGACAAATCAGGCATTCCGGAAGGCGGCCTGATCATTATCCCGACCAAGATCATCGGTAAGGACGATGTCGACACCTATGCCGCCAATCTGAAGGCGATGTCCGGAAACTGAGACCACGAGCAGTTGCGCCGGCTCAGGGTTCGCCTTGAGCCGGCGATCGTGTTGACGGGCCGGCCAAGGCCCGTCAGTCTGTAGCCCACCGGCTGCTGGCAAGCCTGATCAAATATGGCGTGATGAATTATTCCGACCCATCCATCGTCGCAACCACCCCGTTCCTCGGCCTCGAGAACGTGCGCAAGACCTATCCGGGCGTGGTGGCGCTGGACGGCTTTTCCATGGAAGTCAGGCCGGGCGAGGTGATCGGCCTGGTCGGCGAAAACGGCGCCGGCAAATCGACCTTGATGAAGATCCTCGGCGGCGTCACCAGGCCGGACAGCGGCGCCATCACCGTCGACGGCCTTGCGCATGACGGGCTCACCGTCGAAGGCAGCCTGGGTTCGGGCATCGCCTTCGTGCACCAGGAACTCAACCTTTTCGAAAACCTCGATGTTGCCGCCAATATCTTCTTCGGCCGCGAGCCGTTGCGCGGCGGGCCGCTGAGATTGGTCGACCGCGCCAAGCTGCGCGAAATGGTGGCGCCGCTGCTGAAGCGTGTCGGCGCCAACTTTTCCGCCGATACGCCGGTTGCCTCGCTGTCGCTTGCCCAGCAGCAGATGGTCGAGATCGCCAAGGCGCTATCGATCAAGGCACGGCTGGTCATCCTCGACGAGCCGACATCGAGCCTGCCGCTTGCCGAAACCGACAAGCTGCTCGACGTCATCAAGGCGCTGAAGGCCGATGGCATCAGCGTCATCTTCATTTCGCACCGGCTGCATGAGGTCGAGCGCGTCGCCGACCGCGTCGTGGTGCTGCGCGACGGCATGCTGGCCGGCACCTTGCCGAAGAGCGCCATCAACCACGACCAGATGGTCAAGCTGATGATCGGCCGCATGCTGAAGGAGCGCGAGAAGGCCTCCGAGGCGGCGCGGGCGCCGGGCGCCACGGCTCTCTCGGCCAAAGCCATCCGCACCCCCGCCTACCCTGCCCGGCCGGTCGACCTCGACATCAGGCGCGGTGAAATCCTCGGCCTTGCCGGTCTTGTCGGCTCCGGCCGCACCGAACTGGCGCGGGTGTTCTTCGGCATCGACAGCACGCTTGGCGGTGGGCTCGAACTCGACGGCAAGCCGCTTGTACTGGCTTCGGCGGCCGATGCGGTCGCGCATGGCATTTTCCTGGCTCCGGAAGACCGCAAGCTGACCGGCATTTTGCTTGACCTGTCGATCGCGCAGAACATCTCGCTGCCCAACCTGCCGGCGCATGCGAAGCGTCGACTGGTGTCGGCAAGCGCCGAGACCGCCACCGCCGAGAAGCAGAAGAGCAATCTCGGCATCAAGGCGCCGTCGGTGCAGACGCGAACCGGCACGCTGTCGGGCGGCAACCAGCAGAAGGTGGTGCTGGGCAAATGGCTGGCGATGAACCCGAAGGTGATGATCCTCGATGAGCCTACGCGCGGCATCGATATCGGCGCCAAGGCCGAGATTTACGGGCTGATGCGAGCCTTGGCCGATGCCGGCGTGGCCGTGCTGATGATCTCCAGCGACATGGAAGAGGTGATCGGCGTGTCCGACCGCATCGCCGTCATGCATGAGGGCCAGATCTCGGGCATTCTCGACAAGGAACAATTCAGCCAGGAAAACGTGCTGTTGCTGGCGGTCGGCAAGCCGGCAAACTAGCGGGCTTCAGGCGATTGCCGGTCCGGCGCATTGGGGAGAAGACGATGAGCAAAAAAGATCTCGGCCTGCTGATCCTGATCCTGGTGGTCGGCGCCGTGGTGACCGCCATCAACCCGCGCTTCCTTTTGCCGATCAACCTCGCCAACACCTCGAACCTGATCGGCCTGTTCGGGATTCTCGCCATCGGCCAGGCCTTCGTCATCATCACCGGCGGCATCGAATTGTCTGTGGGATCGCTGGTGGCGCTGCTCGGCACGCTGTTCATCGATTTCATCGCTGTGCGCGACATGCCATGGCCGGTGGCGCTGCCGCTGATCCTGGTGCTGGGCGGCATCATCGGGCTGGCGCATGGCTGGCTGATCACAAGGCTGAAATTGCAGCCCTTCGTGGTGACGCTGTGCGGCCTTTTGATCTATCGCGGGGTCGCCCGTTTCTATACCGCCGACGGCACCGCCGGCTTCGCCTTCGGCCAGAATTTTCCCGAGCTCGAATTCCTCACCGCGGGCCGCAGCTATGGCGTGCCCAACAGTTTCATCGCACTGATCGTCATTTCGATCGTCATGTGGGTGGTGCTGCACCGCTCGGTGTTCGGACGCTACCTCTATGCCATCGGCAAGAACGAAGAGGCGGCTAAATATTCGGGCATCCGCACCGGCCGCGTCGTGATGGCCGCCTATGTCATCTGCGGCGTTCTGACGGCGCTGTCGGCGATCTATTTCGCCATGTACACGCGCTCGATCTCGCCGGCCAGCCACGGCCAGTTCTACGAACTCTACGCCATTGCCGCCGCCGTGCTCGGCGGCTTCTCGCTGCGCGGCGGCGAAGGCTCGCTGGTTGGCGTCATCCTGGGCACCGTGCTGCTGCAGGAGTTGCAGAACCTGGTCAATCTGCTCGGCATCCCGTCCTCGCTCAACTTCGCGGTGATGGGCGGCGTGATCCTGATCGGCGTGCTGGTCGACCAGCAATGGGGCGTGTTCCGCGCAAGGCGGCTGATGCTCGATGCCAGCCGCAAGACTGTCGCGGCCGAGTAGCGCTACATCACGCCGGAGATATCCGAGAAGGCCATCGCCTTGCGCAGTACCTCGGCGAAGCGTTCTCCGGCGGCTTCGCGCTGGCCGCCGTTGTCGATGGAGGTGACACCGGGTCCGGACAAAGCGACATTGGCGCTGCGGGCGAGCCGAGCCAGCACTTCGCCGCGCGATTCGCGGCCGCGCTGGGCGAGACGCTCGGCGAGGGTTTCCGGCGAAGCGGTGATCTCGACGACAGCCAGATTGGCATAGCGCTCCCGCAGCACCGGGATGACTGCGCGCGAGACATTGGCCACGGCGACATGGCCATTGGCTATCGACCAGTCGACGTCGGCCGGGATGCCATAGCGCAGGCCGTGCGCCTCCCAGGAAATGGCGAAAGCGCCGTCGGCCTGGGCCTCGGCAAAGGCGGCGTCGGCCAGCGTGTCGTGATCCTCGCTTGCGGCGTCGCTCGGCCTGGTGATGACCCGGCGGACGAACTCCAGCCTCGTCTCGTCGGCAAACAAGGTGCGGGCATAGCCGATTACCGTATCCTTGCCGGCGCCGCTCGGGCCGACGACGGCGACAAACACGCCGTTGCGGAGCGGAAAGGCCTCGCTGCTGAGTTCGCGCTCGATCGACGCCGAGACCATCAGGCGACCCGGCGCCCTTGGCGCCAGACAGTGCGCACGACCGGCACATGGTCGTCGACGCGCACACGCACCAGATCGGCGCGGCGGCCCTGTTCGATGACGCCGCGGTCGTTGAGGCCGATCGCCTCGGCCGGATTCTTCGACACCATCGCAACCGCCTGCGGCAGGGAAATGCCCTCGACGACGTCGCCGAGGAAGAAGGCCGACTGGATCAGGCTGAAGGGAATGTAGTCGGACGACAATATGTCGAGCAGGCCGTCGCCGGCCAGCGTGCGGGCCGAGACATTGCCCGAATGCGAGGAGCCGCGCATGACGTTGGGCGCGCCCATCAGCACGCCGAGCCCGGCATCTTTCGAGGCCTTGGCGGCTTCCAGCGTGGTCGGGAATTCCGCGACGCGCACGCCTTGTTCGATCGCCTCGTCGACATGGCCTGATGTGGCGTCGTCATGGCTCGCCAGCACAATGCCCCGCTCGTTGCAGGCGGCTGATATCGCCACCCGGTTCGGTCCCGAATTCTTCGCCGATTCCGACATCCGCTTTTCGCAGAACAATTGGAAGTCGCGGTCGGTCAATTTCAGCTTGCGCTGATAGTAATGGGCGTAGGTCTCGAGATTGACGAACTGGCGCTGTCCCGGCGCATGGTCCATCAGCGAGGCCAGTTTGACCCGCCCGTCGCCATCGAAATTGGCGAAAGCCCGCAAGCAATCCGGCGCCGAGACCTCACAGCGCAGGTGCAGGAAATGGTCGGCCCGCAACCGGTCTTTCGCGACGCTGTCCTCGATCGCGCCGGCGAGCTTGCGGATGTCGTCGGAGGTAATATCCGCGTCCTCGTCCATGCCGACACGCAAAGCGTCGAGGACGGTGGTGATGCCGGCGGTGGCCACCTGCGCGTCATGGGCAAGGACGGCGGCGATCGGGTTCCAGCGCACTTTCGGGCGCGGCGCATAGTGGCCTTCAAGATGGTCAGTGTGCAGCTCGACCAGGCCGGGAATGATGTAGTCGCCGCCCATGTCCTCGCCGCCCATGTTCCCGCCGGTGTGGGCGGTGCCGGCGTCGATGCCGGAAATAAAACCGTCGCGCAGCACGAGCGACCCTTCGACGATCTCGTCGGCAAGCACGATGCGGGCGTTGTGGAGAACAGTTTCGGCGGTCATTCAGGCAGTCCCTGGTTACTCGGACGAATTGCGGTCAGGCGGTTTTTCGGGCAGCGCGGCGGCCGAGCGCATGATGCGAAAGCACCATGAACGGAGCGCCCGGTTCGGTTTCGAGGAACAGCGTCAGCGCATCCACCAGCACCGGCTGCTGCAGCACATCGCCGAACAGGCTGTCAATTGCCGCGCGCAGACGTTGGCTTTCCTGCGGCCCGGCCCGGCCGGACAGTGTCATGTGGAAGCGAAAGGTCTCGAACACGTAGGGGTAGCCCCACTGACAGAGATTGCGGAACTCGGCGGGTTTCAGCGAATCCGGGCTGCGGCGCTCGATCTCGGCCTCGGTGAGCGGCGCGCGAAAACGGTCGAAGCTAAGCACGACATCGTCGGCGAAACGGTTGAGCGGCGGCAGCGGGCCTTCCGGCACCAAAGCGAAGAAACCATCGATCTGGCTGACGACCAGGCGCGGGATGGTGACCGTCGGCGTTGCTTCGGCAAAGGCGTCCAGCGCCGCGCGCAGCGAGCTTTCGGTTTCGTTGGCGGCCAACCGGAAGGGCGCTTTCAGCGTCGCATGAAAGCCGTAGCGCCGCGCCGATGCGGTGTGAAAGGCGACTTCGGCCGCCGACAGCTCGCCCACCGCCTCGACCGGCCTGGTGGCGGCGCCAAAGGGGTCGCGGCCCAGCCAGTTGGCGGCGAGCCGCGCCAGCGGTTCGTCCTGCCTCGGGGTGAAATAGATGGCGTAGCGCATCGAAAAAAATCCTCGTCAGCCCGCTGCCATAGGTGATTTCCATGACGGATTGACGAAGCTTATGCGGGTTTTCGAAGGCAAATCGACCCCATGGATCGTTAGCCGACGATTTTTCGCTGCTGGACCAACAGCTTCCGGCGCAAGCGAAGGCCGATCAGGCCTTCATGAGCCATTCGTGCTCGGGCGCGTTGTGGAACTTCCACGTCCGCTTCGGCCCGGCCATGACGTTAAGGTAATAGAGGTCGTAGCCGTGACAGGCCGCGCACGGATGATAGCCCTTGGGCACCAGCACGACATCGCCGTCCTCGATCGCCATCGCCTCGTCCAGTTCGCGGGCGCCCGACTTGTCGGCGTCGGTGTAGACCCGCTGGAAGGCAAAGCCCTGCGGCGGGTTGAGGCGGTGGTAATAGGTTTCCTCAAGATAGGATTCGGCCGGCAGATTGTCCTGATCGTGCTTGTGCGGCGGGTAGCTCGATGTGTGGCCACCGGGCGTGATGACCTCGACCACCAGCAGCGAGTCGGCGGGCTTGCCCTCGGGCAATATGTTGGTGACGTAGCGCGTGTTGGTGCCTTTGCCCCGAGTCTCCTGGCCGAGGTCGTCGGGTGCGATGACGCGAACGGGCAAGCCGCCGCCCAGGCCCGGCGCCGAGCAGACCGCGAGTTCGAGATCGGTGTCGGCGGTGACCGACCAGTCCGAACCCTCCGGAATATAGACCGACCACGGCTTGCCCTCGAAGGGCGACATGCGCTCGCCGAGCAGGCCGAGTTCCTGGCCGCCGGCCCTTGCCGTGCCCTTGCCGGTGACGAACACCAGGCAGACTTCGCGATCCTGCGTCTTGCCGGATGCGGTCTCGCCCGGCTTCAGGCGGTGCAGGTCGAAGCCGACATAGGTCCATCCGGCGCTGTTGGGCGTGACTTGGGCGACGCGGCCATGGCCCTTGTCGGCTTTGACGAGCAGTTTCGACATGTTTTGTCTCTCCTATCGCAAGTCTTCGAGGTCGGCCTCTCAACTTCGTCATCCTAGGGCGAAGCAGGAGCGAAGCTCCGTCGCGAAGACCCTAGGATGACGAAGCGAGGGACGTTCCGGCCAATCACCGACGTAGGCGATACGCCAGGTGTCCAGTGTCCGACCCGCAAGCCCTTCCGAGCCACGGCCGCTTCATTCCTTCGGTTCGGCGTCCGCCTTCGCTTCGCCGGTCTTCGGTCGATCAGGCGCAGCCTTGCTCTCCTCCACCGGCTTGTAAAGATAGAAGAACTGCCAGACGGCGTAGGCGGCAAAGCCGAGCGCAATGATGCCCCAGAACGGGGTGCCGGAGGCGAATTCTATTCCGGCCCAGATCACGCAGAAGGCGACGACGGCAACGCGCCGCCACAGCGGCCGGAAGAACGGGTGCTCGTAATCCTTCATCGGATCGCCTCAGGCATTAGGAAAGCCTTGCGTTTCCACCGTGTAGCCGGCCGCCGTCATCACCCGCATCAATTCCTTGTGGCCGACCTGCGCCATCTTGAGCGGCGGGTTCTTCTTCGGGTCCTGCTCGGCCTCGACGACGAACCAGCCTTCATAGCCATGGTCGGCGAAGCGCTGCACGATGGCGCCGAAATCGAGCGAACCGTCGCCAGGCACCGTGAAGGCACCGAGCGCCACGGCGTCGAGAAAGGACTGTTTCGTGCGGTCGAGCCCGTCGATCACGCCCATGCGCACATCCTTCACATGGACATGGCTGATCCGCTTGTGGTGGTTGTCGATGGCGCGCAGCACGTCGCCGCCGGCAAAGGCGAGATGCCCTGCATCGAGCAGCAACGGAATGCCTTCGCCGGAATGGCGCATGAAGGCATCGAGCTCCGGCTCAGTCTCGACCACTGCCGCCATGTGATGGTGATAGGACAGCGGCATGCCTTGCTCGGCGCACCATTCGCCGAATTCGGTGAGGCGCCTGGCATAGGCCCTCATCTCGTCGTTCGATAATTTCGGCTTGGTGGCGAGAGGCCTGGAGCGATCGCCCTGGATCGAGCGGCCGACCTCGCCATAGACGATGCAAGGCGCATTCACCGCCTTGAACAGGTCGATCATCGGCTGGATGCGATCCTTGTTCTTGCCCATGTCCTCATCAACCAGGGTGCCGGAGAACCAGCCGCCGCACAGCGTCACGTCGGCCTGCTTCAGGATCGGCAGCATGATTTCGGGGTCGTTTGGAAAACGCCGGCCCATTTCCATGCCGGTGAAACCTGCCGAGCGCGACTGGCGCAGGCACTCTTCCAGCGAGACGTCGTCGCTGAGTTCGGCAAGATCGTCGTTCCACCACGCAATGGGGGACATGCCCAGTTTGGCTTTCAAGTTTTAGCTCCGGTTTCTTGTTCACCCTCCCCCTTGTGGGGAGGGTGGGGTGCGGCGCCAGACCCCCACCGGACCTTCGGTCCGACCTCCACAAGGGGAGGTAGGGGGCGGGTGCATGTACATCAATCGCCGATTGTCTGCATCTGCCGCTTTTCGTCATAGGCCTTGCGGGCTGCGTTGACCTGCGGCCGTGCGGAGACTTCCGGCACCGCGACATCCCACCAATGGCCGCCGGCATCGGTGGAAATCAGCGGGTCGGTGTCGATGACCAGCACGGTGGTGCGGTCGTTGGTTTTCGACTTTTGCAGCGCGGTCTCCAGGCCGGTGATCGATGGCACCTTCTCGGCAATAGCGCCCATGCTGGCCGCATGCGCGGCGAAGTCGATGTCGGGCAAGATCTCGTGGCGCGCGTCCTTCAGGAGGTTGTTGAAGTTGGCGCCGCCGGTGGCCATCTGCAGCCGGTTGATGCAGCCATAACCCCTGTTGTCGAGCACCACGATGATCAGCTTCAATCCGAGCATCACCGAGGTGGCGATCTCCGAATTCATCATCAGGTAGGATCCGTCGCCGACCATGACGACTATCTCCTGATCGGGCTTGGCCATCTTGGCGCCGAGCCCGCCGGCAATCTCGTAACCCATGGTCGAGAAACCATATTCGCCATGGTACGAGCCGGGCGCGCCTGCCTGCCAGAGCTTGTGCAGCTCGCCCGGCAGGCCGCCCGACGCATTCAGCAAGGTCACGCCGGACCCCAGCGCGCGCTGCACGGCGCCGATCACCTGCGCGTCCGAAGGGAAGGCGGCGTTGGTCGACGCCGTCACCTTGGAGGCTTCGGCCTGCCATGCCTTCTTGCCTTGGGTCGCATTGTCGGTCCATGTCGCCGGTGCTTTCCAGCTCCCCAACGCCGCACCCAGTTCGACAAGCCCTTCGGCCGCATCGGCGACCAGCGGCAGCGCACGATGCTTGCCGGCATCGAAAAGCTGCACGTTGAGTCCGATGATGGTCTTGCCGGAATTCTTGAACAGCGCCCATGAGCCGGTGGTGAAATCCTGCAGCCGGGTGCCGATGGCGAGCACGACATCGGCTTCTTCCGCCAGCCGGTTGGCCGCGGACGTGCCGGTGACGCCGACCGCCGCCATGTTGCGCGGATGTGTGTCGGGCAGCGAGGATTTGCCGCCTTGCGTTTCGCAGACCGGAATGCCGGCGCTCTCGGCGAATTTCGCCAGTTCATCCGAACCCTGCGAATACAGCACGCCGCCGCCGGCGATGATCAGCGGTTTTTTCGCACCCTTCAGCGCGGTGACCGCCGCCGCCAATTCATGCCGGTCCGGACGCGGCCGGCGCTGGTGCCAGACGCGCTCGGCGAAAAAGCTCTCGGGATAGTCATAGGCCTCGGCCTGCACGTCCTGGCAGAGCGACAGCGTCACCGGGCCGCATTCCGCCGGATCGGTCAGCACCTGCATGGTCCGCGCCAATGCCGGGATGATCTGCTCGGGACGGGTGATGCGGTCGAAATAGCGCGACACCGGACGGAAGCAGTCATTGACCGTCGCGGTGCCGTCGGAAAAGTCCTCGGCCTGCTGCAGCACCGGATCGGGGATGCGGTTGGCGAAGACATCGCCCGGCAAAAACAGGACGGGCAACCTGTTTACGTGGGCGAGCGCCGCCGCCGTCACCATGTTGAGCGCACCGGGGCCGATCGAAGAGGTCGCGGCCATGAAGCGGCGGCGGAAATTGGCCTTGCCATAGGCGATCGCCGCATGCGCCATCGCCTGCTCATTGTGGGCGCGGAAGGTCGGCAATTCGTCGCGCAGCTGGTACAGCGCCTCGCCGATGCCGGCGACATTGCCGTGACCGAAGATCGCCCACACACCGCCGAAGATGGGCACTCTTCTGCCGTCGATCTCGGTCATCTGCTTGCTCAGAAAGCGGGTCAGCGCCTGCGCCATCGTCAGGCGGATTGTCTTGCTCATGGTGTTTTCCTCCGCAGTCCTCTTGCCGCGCCTTTATGCTGCTTTACGGCCACGCGCGGCAAGCCACCCTTCGGTCAACTGTTCGAAGCGCGCGGCCATGTCGGCGATAGCCTCGTCATCCGTCATCTTGCCTGCCAGCCATCGTTCGGCGGCGTGGACGAAGATGGTGCGGCCGACGGCAAAGCCCTTGACGATCGGCGCCTTGGCGGTGGCGGCAAAGGCCGCTTCCAGTTCGTCCTGCGGCGCTTCGAGACCCAGCAGCACGACGCCACGACACCAGGGATCATGCTTCAGGATCACCGCTTCGATCTTGGCCCAGGCGCCGGCCGACGCCTGCGGTTCGAGCTTCCACCAGTCCGGCTTGATGCCAAGCGCATAGAGTTCTTCCAGGGCGCGCGGGATGGTCGTTTCGTCGAGCTTGCCGTGCTTGCCGGCGATGATCTCGACCAGAAGCTCCCGGCCGACCTTCCGCGCGGCTTCGAACAGCGAGCGCAGCTTCTGCTGCTGCTCTTCCTTGAGCGCTGCCGGATCGTCGGGGTGATAGAAGCACAGGCATTTGATGCAGTGGTCGACCGGCCATTCCACCAGTTGCGAGCCGATGTCCTGCGAGAACTCGAAGCGCAGCGGCCGCGAGCCCGGCAGTTCGACGGGACGGCCGAGCCAGGCAAAGGGGTGGCGGGCGAATTCGAACATCGCCTCGCGGCCATGCTTCTCGTCGATCAGCATGCCATAGCCGTCGCGGCCGGCGGCGACTTTCGCCGCAGCCTTGACCGCCAGCACCTTGAAATCGCGGATGCGCGCCGGATCGGCGCCGGTCTTTGCCGCGACGTCCTCAAGCTGCACACGGTGGTCGCAGGCGAGCGCCATCATCGAGGGGATATCGCGGCGGCGGGTCGTCGCCCAATGGATGTGGTTGATCGCCTCGTCCTTGCGCAACGCTAAGTGCTTGCTGCCGTTCTTGAGGAAGAACTGCAATTCCTCGAAGGTCGGATATTCCGGCGCGCAGAGCAGCCGCGACACGGCGAAGGCGCCGCAGGCATTGGCCCAGGTCGCCGCCGTTGCCAGGTTTTCGCCACCGAGCCAGCCGCGCAGGAAACCGGACATGAAGGCATCGCCGGCGCCCAGCACATTATAGATCTCGATCGGAAAGCCCTTGCCGACGATACCGTCTTCCAGATCGTCGCTGATCGGCCCGTCATAGACGATGCACCCCATGGCGCCGCGCTTCAGTACGATGGTTGCCTTGGACAGCGCGCGGATCGTCTTCAGCGCGCTCAGGCAATCGTCGGCGCCCGAGGCGATCATGATCTCTTCCTCGGTGCCGACGATGAGGTCGCAATCGGGCAGCACCGTCTTCAGCTGGGCCGAGACGCGGTCGGATTTGACATAGCGCTCAAAACCCTCGGCATGGCCTGCGAGTCCCCAGAGGTTGGGGCGGTAGTCGATATCGAACACCACCTTGCCGCCCCTGGCCTTGATGATGCGGATCGCCTTGCGCTGGGCGGCGTCGCTGTTGGGTCGGGAAAAATGCGTGCCGGTGACGACGATCGAGCGGGCCGAGGCGATGAAGGCTTCATCGATATCTTCTTCGGCGAGCGCCATGTCGGCGCAGTCGCTGCGATAAAAGATCATTGGCGAGATGCCTTCGCTCTCGACCGAAAGCAGCACCAGGGCCGTCAGCCGTTCCTGGTCGGCCTTGAGCCCATCGACATTGACGCCTTCGCGCCTGAGCTGCTCGCGGATGAAGCGGCCCATCTGCTCGTCGCCGACGCGGGTGAGCAGCGCCGAGCGCAGGCCTAGTCTCGCCGTGCCAACCGAGATGTTGGCCGGGCAGCCGCCGACCGATTTGGCGAAGGAGGTGATGTCCTCCAGCCGCGAGCCGATCTGCTGGCCGTAAAGGTCGACGGAAGCGCGACCGATGGTGATGACATCGAGCGTCGCCTGTTTGGCGTCCACGGCTTCGCTCATTTGAACCTCCCGTCGGTCTTGTTGTCTTGAGCAACGTAGTTGGGGGACACGCGCGAGCGGCAGCGTGGCGCCGGGAATATGAAATAATAATTCCAATCCATAGTCAATATGGAATGAGCATTCCTCCGCGAATTCGAGCGCCGGGCGCCGGCCTAGGCCTTACGCTTCTTGCCCGTGCTGCGCCGCTTCTCGCCGACGCCGACGGTGAGCGCCATGGCCAGCGCCATGGTGGCCGACAGCGAGCGGAAGCCGGCAAAATCGGCCTCGGCAACCTCGAACCAGACCTTGGCGAACTGCGCTAGTGGCGAAAACGAACTGTCGGTGATGGCGATGATCGGCACGCCCTGTTCGGAAATGGTGCGGGCCTCCTCGATGGTGGCCGGCGCATAGGGCGAGAAACTGATGGCAATGACGGCGTCCGCCGGGGTGGCGAAGGCGACCATCTCGGCATTGAGGCCGGCGGCGGATTCGATCAGCTGGTTGCGGATCTTCAGCTTGCCCAAGGCATAGGCAATGTAGCTCGCCACCGGGTAGGAGCGGCGCTTGGCCAGGACATAGATGGTCTCGGCCTTGGCCAGCAGCGAGATCGCGTCTTCCAGATGCGCCTCATCCAGCGAGCGCGAAATGTCGTTGAGCGAAGTGCTGGCGGCGGCGACGAAGCCGTCGAAGATGGCTCGGTGTCCAGCACCCGCATCGGCCTTGGCGCGCAGCGCCTGCAGGCGTTCGTCATAAGAGGAATTGCGCTCGCGCAGCCGCTCGCGAAACACCTGCTGCAGGCTGGTGAAGCCGTCAAAGCCTAGTTGCTGGGCAAAGCGGATCAAGGTGGACGGCTGCACGCCCGCCGAAGCGGCGATGCTGGCGGCGGTGCCGAAGGCGATGTCATCGGGATTGTCGAGCGCATAGGCGGCGATCTGGGCGATGCGCTTGGGCAAGGTTTCACGGCGATCGAGGATCGTGGCGCGCAGCGTCTCGAAGTCGCGAGGTACCCGTTCGTCCATCGTCGCCCCGTCCAAGCTCATCTAGAGCATGATGCCGAAAAGTGTGCAGCGGTTTTCGGACGACATCATGCTCTCTTTAACTCAAGTGACGTCCTCTCTGCCCCATCATAGCGAGCCTGCGCAAGAAGGCCATAAAAAATGAGGCAGACATTCCATTCGGAGAAGAAATGGACTAATTCATCCATCGATCGCTTTAGGTATTGGGAGAAAGAAATGGTCGGCGTTGGTCTTATCGGCACGGGTTTCATGGGCAAATGCCACGCCATTGCGTGGAGCGCCGTCGGCGCCGTCTTTCCCGATGTCGCCAAGCCGAAGCTGGTCCATCTCGGCGAGGTCAACGAGGAGCTGGCCAAGCGTAAGGCCGGCGAGTTCGGCTTCGCCAAGGCGTCGGGCGACTGGCGTGCCGTCGTCAACGACCCCGAGGTCGATATCGTCTCGCTGACCACGCCCAATCAGTTCCATCCGGAGATGGCCATCGCCGTCCTCGAAGCCGGCAAGCATCTGTGGTGCGAGAAGCCGATGGCGCCGAGCTTTGCCGAAGCAGCGGCGATGGCGGCCGCTGCCAGGAAATCCGGCAAGGTCGCAGCCCTTGGCTACAACTACATACAGAGCCCGGCCATCCGCCACATCGGTGCGCTGCTCGAGGAAAAGATCATCGGCGAGGTCAACCATCTGCGCATCGAGATGGACGAGGACTTCATGGCCGACCCGGAAGCGCTGTTCTTCTGGAAGCACGAGGCTGCTTCCGGCTATGGCGCGCTCGACGATTTCGCCGTGCATCCGCTGTCGCTGGTCTCGACACTGTTCGGCCGCGTCGCAAAAGTCATCTGCGACATGGCCAAGCCCTATGCCGACCGCAAGCTGGCCGGCGGCGGCCGCCGTGCGGTGGAGACCTACGACATCGCCAGCGTTTTGATGCATCTGGAAAACGGCATTGCCGGCACGCTGCTGGTCAACCGCTCGGCCTGGGGCCGCAAGGGCCGCATCGCCATACAGATTTTCGGCTCCAAAGGATCGATCCTGTTCGACCAGGAGCGGATGAACGAAATCCAGCTCTACGTCACCGCCGATCGCCCGACCGAACAGGGCTACCGCACCATATTGGTGGCGCCGCACCACAAGCCTTACGACGCCTTCCTCCCGGCGCCGGGCCATGGGCTCGGTTTCAACGACCTCAAGATCATCGAGTGCCACGAATTGCTGACGCGGCTTGCCGGCAAGCCGGCACGGGTCATCGAATTTGCCGAAGGGCTGGAGATCGAGCGCACCGTGCACGCGATGGCGAGGTCGTTCGAGGAAAAGCGCTGGGTGGATGTGCGGTAAACCCGCTCGCTTCAGCCGCCAGCGACAGCGTTCGCCTCCCAGCCACTGACCCAGACCTGGCGCAGGCGATCGCCTTCGCCTTTGAAGCGCAGCCCGGTCGCTCGGCAATCGGCGATGCGGTCGCTGCGGAAATTGCGGATCGCCTGGCGCAGTTCACACCAGGCGACGATGTTGGCGGTTTCTGAATAGTAGATCAGCGCGATCGGACGGATCAGCCGCTCGGAGGCGCGGCCGATTTCGTCGCGATAGGACAGGTCGAGCTTTTCCTCGTCGCGGATGGCGCGGCGCACAAGCGCCAGATCGATGGTGCCGATTGCCGGTGCTGCGAACCCCCAGACATGCAGTGCGTTGGCGTCGAACGCCTGGCGCAACGGCGGCGGCACGGCGCCGGCGATCTTGGCGCTGACGCGCTTGGCCGCCTGCTTGAGTTCGCTGTCTCCCGTGCGCTCCAGCAGGGCGAGCGACAGGACGATCGCTTCCATCTCCTCGATCGAAAACATCAGCGGCGGCAGGTCGAAGCCGGGACGCAATATGTAGCCGATACCGCGCCCGCCTTCGATCGGCACGCGCATTGCCTGCAGTGCGGCGATGTCGCGATAGATCGAACGCATCGTGACTTCCAGCTGCCCGGCGATCATGGCTGCCGTCACCGGCTGCCGCGCCAGCCGCAGGATCTGGATGATCTCGAACAGCCGCGACGCCTTGCGCATTTCCTCTCCCTGACGAACGCTACTGACACATCCCCGTCAGTTGGGATGATTTATTGGACTGCCTATCGGGTTGAAAATCAACAAATTCCTCCACGGCACCCCAGCAGGAAGCGACAAGCAACTGACATGAGCTACGCGGAAAATCTCTGGCTGTTCTTTATCCTGCTGTCCGGCATCATCATCGTGCCCGGCATGGACATGCTGTTCGTGCTGGCCAATGCGCTCACCGGCGGCCGCGACCGGGGCCTCGCCGCCACGGGCGGCATCATGGTCGGCGGCATCGTGCACACGCTGAACGGCGCCATCGGCGTCGGCCTGCTGATGCATTTCGTACCGATCCTGTACAAGCCGCTGCTGATAGCCGGCGCCGCCTACATGGCCTTCATCGGCATCTCGCTGATGCGCAGTTCCATCACCGTCGGCCACGACGGGCCCGCCGGCAGCCGTACGGCCTGGAAGGCCTTTCGCCAGGGACTGGTGACCTGCCTGATCAACCCGAAGGCCTATCTCTTCATATTTGCCGTCTATCCGCAGTTCCTGAAGCCGGATTACGGCCCGATCTGGATGCAGGCGACGGTCATGGGCTTGCTGACGATGCTGACGCAGGCCGCCATCTATGGCGGGCTCGCCATCACCGCCGGCCGCAGCCGCAATCTGCTGGTGGCCAATCCGCGGGCGACCGCTTTTGCGGGCCGGGCGGCCGGACTGCTGCTGTTTGCGGTCTCGGTGTTTACGGCATGGGAAGGGTTGAGGGCAGCGTGATCCCGATCAAGCGATGACGCCGCGTTTCTTCGCCTCGGCGCGGCGCTTGCGGATCACTGTCCCGGTCTTTTCGTCGTCGAGGGCGGCAGCTACCCCGTCCGCGAGACCGATGACGTCATGACCGCCTCACGCCCTCGCCCAAGACGACGAGAAGCTCGTCCAATTGCTCGAACGTCTCGCCCATCGCATCCGCCGCCCCGGTACCGGCCGCGTCGAGAGCCTCCTTCGAGGGATAGAGTTCGTGCATGACCAGCAGCGTCTTGCCACCCTTTTCCTCGAAGGTCAGCGTGGTGACCGGTCCACCGTCACCACCTTCCTCATTGGTCCAGACGAGGCGTGAGTGGGGTGTCACTTCGATATACCTGCCGAAGAATTCGTGAAGGTCGGAGGCGTCGTGGCCGAACACCAGGCGGTACGTGCCTCCGGTACGAGCATCCATCTCACATGAACGCAGGAACATGCCCATCGACTTCGGCACCCACCACTGCTTGAACAGCTCGGGCTTGGTCCACGCCTCGAAGACGATGCGCGCCGGACCGTTGACTGTTCGCGTGACGACCAGCTCGCGTTCGGACTTCCGTTCGACCGTGGTGCGGCTGTTCGTGGGCTCACTCTCGGTTCTTTGGCGCATCGGCTTTCTCCTTCCGTTTCAATTCCTCGACAACCTTGTCCAACTCGTTGAAGCGTGCGTCCCAGAGCAGGCGGTGCCGCTCGATCCAGGCCGCCTCTTCCTCCAGTCCGCGCAGGCCGAGCTTGCAGGTCCGCACGCGGCCAACCTTCTGCGTGGTGACGAGCCCCGCCTGCTCCAGGACGCCGACGTGCTTCTTCATGCCCGTGAGGGTCATGTGGAACTTTCCGGCAAGCTCGGTGATCGAAGCGTCTGCGCGTCCGAGCTGCTCCAGAACGCCACGCCGGGTGGCGTCCGAGAGCGCGGCGAACGAGGAATCCAAGTCGGTATACTGAACCATATGGTTCAGTATTTAGCAGACCGGTTGCCGAGGTGCAAGGGGAGCCGCAGCGTCCTTCCCGCGCATCGCCTCGTATCAGGCGGCGCCCGACCGGTTCTCCATCATGGCGCGGCGGGCTGAGCGGCGCCATTCTACGGCGCCGGCGAGGCCGTGCAGCACCGTCTCTGTGGTCGCCCAATCGATGCAGCCATCTGTGATGCTCTGGCCATAGACGAGCGGCTTGCCTGATACCACGTCCTGCCGGCCGGCGACGAGATTGCTCTCGATCATGACGCCGATGATACGCTCGTCCCCTGCTGCCACCTGGCCGGCGACATCGGCCGCCACCTTCGGCTGGTTCTCCGGCTTCTTGCTCGAGTTGGCGTGGCTGACATCGATCATCAGACGGGGGGCGACGCCGATGCGGGCAAGTTCGACCGAGGCCGCCTCGACGCTCGCCGCATCGTAATTCGGCTGAACGCCGCCGCGCAGGATGACGTGGCAGTCCTCATTGCCGGTAGTAGTCGCAATGCCGCTGCGTCCGCCCTTGGTCACCGCCATGAAATGATGCGGCTGGGCGGCGGATTTCACCGCCTCGGCGGCGATCCTGAGATTGCCGTCGGTGCCGTTCTTGAAGCCGACCGGGCAGGACAGGCCGGAAGCCAGTTCGCGGTGGATCTGGCTCTCGGTGGTGCGCGCGCCGATGGCGCCCCAGGCGACGAGGTCGGCAATGTATTGCGGCGTCGTCATGTCGAGAAATTCGGTGGCCGAGGGCAGGCCGAGATTGTTGACCGCCGACAGCACGTTGCGCGCCATCCGCAGCCCCTTGTCGATGTTGAAGCTGCCGTCGAGATCGGGATCGTTGATAAGGCCCTTCCAGCCGACAGTCGTGCGCGGCTTTTCGAAATAGACCCGCATGACGATCTCCAACCGGTCGGACAGGGTCTCGCGCAGCGCCACTAGCCGGCTGGCATAGTCAACGGCCGCGACCGGGTCGTGGATCGAACACGGGCCGACGATGACAAGCAGCCGGTCGTCGGTGCCGTTCAAGATGGCATGGGTGGCGTTGCGTGATGCGCTCACGGTGCGCGTTGCCGTCAGCGTGCGCGGGATCTCCCGCATCACCTCGTCCGGCGTACTCAATTCTCGGATTTCCTTGACCCGAAGATCGTCTGTGGTGGTCAACACGGCTTTCTGCTCCTGTTTTTAGGAGACCTGCCGGCTGATACAAAAAAGCCGCCAGGTCTGGCGGCTGTTCGGACTTGTTGCTGCAATCTTCAGATCGAGCGCAATCCTCCCGCCGCCAGCGAGCTGCTAAAGTACCAATACGAGGCGGTCAGGTTGATCATGAGGCTCATATAGTCGATGCCGAGGCGCTTGTCACGTGGGGTATGCGGAGACAATTCGGGATGGGCCGAATCCTCGCGATTTCGTCATCCCAGGGCGGAGCAGGAGCGAAGCTCCGTCGCGGAGACCCTGGGATCCATTCCGTGACCTGGGCCGTGGAGTGCGGCGGAGCAGAATTCTGGACCGTAGCAGCGCTCTGAAGTCGCGGCGTGGATCCTCGGGTCTGCGCTGCGTCGCCACGCTCCTTGCTCCGCCCGTGGATGACGAAGTGCCGGCGGTTCGCCAATCGCCAACACGTATAACGCGGAGCGGCTCATGCGGTCCAGGGATCGAAGAGTTCAAGCCCAAAGCCTTCGAAATCTTTCGTATTGCACGTTGCCAAGGTGAGCTCGTGCGCAATCGCAGTGGCTGCGATCAGGCCGTCCATCGACGATAGACCACGACCGCGGCGCTTCGCAAGACCCATCAGGTCGCCCCAGGCCAAGGCAACCGCATCGTTCACCGGCAAAACCCGCTGTTCGAAGCGCTGGGGCAGGTCCCGGGCGAGCCATTCGGCCAGCGCCTCGCGTTTGCGGCCCTCATCCATCAGAGAGACGCCGCGCCGGATCTCGGCGATCGACACTACGCTGATGAAGGAGCGGTCCTCATCAAGCTCGTCCAGCCAGCCCAGGACACGTGCGTCAGGCGCTGGCCTCGTCACCTCGGACAGGACATTCGTGTCGAGCAGCAGTCTCACAGCGGCAGGTCACGCGGTTCGTCGCGCTGACGTTCAAGCTCGAGATCGGCGCCGCGCAGCGGCGAGTCCAGCAGGAACTCGGCAAGCGTACCCTTGCGTGCGATCTTGCGCTGCCATTCCTCGGCCGAGACGACAACCACGCTTGGTTTGCCGTTCTTGGTGATCGTCTGCGGCGAGGACTGCGCGCGCTCGATGACCTCGGAGAGCCGGGCTTTTGCCCCGGCAACCGTCCAGTTGGTGCCTTTGGATGACGTTAGCATCGCATCCCTGGTGACTATCATGACTATCATGACTATCTGGGAATGGCGATGTTGCTGCAACAGGGTTTGAAGCTACTCCGGCGAGGTCCCCGCGACGTTCTGGTCATAGTCGACCAGCGAGCCGGTCATGACGCCGGATTGCGGGCTGGCCATGTAGCTGATCAGCCGCGCCAGTTGGTCGGGCTTCACCAGTTGGCCCATGGGCTGGCCGGCCTCTGCCTTTGCCAGCCAGTCGTCGGAGGCGCCGTGCCATTTCTTCTGCACGATGTCCTCGCCCTCGGTGTCCATCCAGCCCGGCAGCACGGCGTTGCAGCGGACGCGGTTGAAACGATAGGCGTTGGCGACGTTCTTGGTCAGTGTCGCCAGCGCGCCCTTGCTCGATGAATAGGGCGCCAGGAACGACTGGCCGCAATGCGCCGACATAGAGAGCACGTTGACGATCGAGCCCGGCGCCTTCTTGTCCAGCAGATGCGCCACCACGCCCTGCATCAGGAAGAAGGGACCACGCACATTGGTGTGGAAAATCTCGTCGAACACCTCTTCCGAAGTTTCGACAAGTGAACCACGCGCGGACGTGGCGGCGGCGTTGACCAGCGCGTTGATGGTGCCGAAATGCGAGATCGCGGTTGCCACCGCGCGCTTGCAGTCCGCCACTTTCGAGACGTCGGCGCTGATGAAGATCGCATCGACGCCGGCCTTCTTGAAGTGGGCGACCGCCTTGTCGCCCTTCTCCTGCGAGCGGCCGATGAGCGCCAGCGCCTTGCAGCCCTCGTCGGCCAGCGCTTCGGCGACGGCAAAGCCGATGCCTTGCGCGCCGCCGGTGACGATGGCGCGCGTGTTCGAATTGCGATCGGCGGATGTGCTCATCGCTCTGCTCCTGTGCCCTGGTTCCGGTTCTTACTTGTCGAGGCGGACGGTCTTGCCTGATGTCGCCGACTTCAGCGCGGCATCGGCCAGCTTCAGCGCCACGAGGCCGTCGGCGCCGCTCGGCGATGCCTTCTTGCCCGAGGTTGCAGCAGTGATGAAAGCGGCAATCTCGATGGCGTAGGCGTCGAGATAGCGGGTCATGAAGAAGTCGTGCAGCGGCGGGCGCGTATAGCCCTTCTCATTGGCCACCTCGATCGACACCGGCCGCTGGTTTTCGGCGGCGACCATGCCCTTGGAGCCATGCACCTCGATGCGCTGGTCGTAGCCATAGGTGGCGCGGCGCGAATTGGAGATGACGGCCTGCTTGCCGGACGCGGTTTCGAGGATGACGCTGACCGAATCGAAATCGCCGGCCTCACCGATCTTCTTGTCGACCAGAACCGAGGCATGGGCGCTGACCGCGACCACCTCTTCGCCGAGCAGGAAGCGCGCCATGTCGAAGTCGTGGATGGTCATGTCGCGAAAGATGCCGCCGGAGCGCTTGATATAGTCGATTGGCGGCGCACCGGGATCGCGCGAGGTGATGGTGACCATCTCGACGGTGCCGATGGCACCGTCGTCGATCGCCTTGCGCACGGCGGCGAAATGCGGATCGAAGCG
Source organism: Mesorhizobium sp. M0676 (assembly GCF_040320535.1). Taxonomy (NCBI): domain Bacteria; kingdom Pseudomonadati; phylum Pseudomonadota; class Alphaproteobacteria; order Hyphomicrobiales; family Phyllobacteriaceae; genus Mesorhizobium; species Mesorhizobium sp. M0676. The sequence goes on along the minus strand of NZ_JAMYPU010000009.1, from coordinate 8,000 downwards.
GCGGTTGAAACCGACCATCAGCGTCGCCTTGGCCTTGTCGACCACGGCCAGGCATTTCTCGACACGCTTGACGTCGAGGTCGATCGGCTTCTCGCAGAAGATCGCCTTGCCGGCCTTGGCGAAACGCTCGATCAGATCGGCATGGGTGTCGGTCGGCGTGCAGATGACCACGGCGTCGATGTCGTTGGCCTTCTCGATCGCGTCGATGGTGCGCTCTTCGGCGCCATAGGCGGTTGCCAACTCGGTCGCCGCCTTTTCAAAAGCGTCGGCAACGGCCACCAGTCTGGCCTGCGGGTTGGAGCCGACGGCGCGGGCATGGACCTTGCCGATGCGGCCGGCACCGAGGAGGGCGAAACGAACAGTCATGGGGTTTTCCTCTAGGGGGATGGGTTCGAGAGAGTTGTGTCTCCACCTTCCTTTTGAGAAAGGTGGCAAGATAATTTTCGAGCACGCCAGAAAACAGGATGACCATCCTGTTCAGGCCGCGAGTTCCGCCTCCCCGGTCTTGGCGCCGGTGATGTAGGAGACGATGTCGTTGCCGTCGGTGTTTTCCTTGCGCAGGTTGGCGACGATGCGGCCGCGCCGGAAGACGACGATACGGTCGCACAGGTCGAACACCTGGCGCATGTTGTGGCTGATCAGGATCAGCGGTTCGCCATTGTCCTTCAGCGTGCGGATGATGTTTTCGACCTGCGCGGTCTCCTGCACGCCAAGGGCTGCCGTCGGCTCGTCCATGATGATCAGCTTGGAGGCGAAGGTCGCCGTCCTGGCGATGGCAACGCACTGGCGCTGGCCGCCCGACATGTGGCGGATGGTGTTGGAGAGGTTGGGGATTTTCACTGCCGTGCGGATCAGCGCCGCCTCAGTCGCCTTGCGCATGTATTTGCGGTCGAGGATCGAGAACGGCCCGAGATTGAACAGCACCTTTTCGCGGCCGAGGAACAGGTTCGACGGCACGTCGAGATCGTCGGCCAGCGCCAGATTCTGGAACACGGTCTCGATGCCCGCCGTGCGCGCTTCGATCGGCCCGGCGAAATTCACTTCCCTGCCGTCGAACCAGATCTGGCCGCTGGTGCGCTGCTCGACGGCGGTGATCTGGCGCACGAAGGTGGATTTGCCGGCGCCATTGTCGCCCATGATGGCGACATGCTCGCCCTTGCGCAGCTCGAAATTCGCGCCTTCCAGCGCATGGACGCCGCCATAGCGTTTGGTCAGGTTTTCGGTCTTCAGGACGATGTCTGTCGTGGAGATATCTGGCATGGTCAAGCCCTCAATGCCCGCATGCGCTGGCGCCATTGGTCGAGAACGACCGCGCCGACGATGATCACGCCCTTGACCATCTCCTGATAGTAGGCGTCGAGGCGCAGGAAGGTGAAGCCGGAAATGATGACGCCGAAGATCAGTGAGCCGATCACGGTGCCGACGATCGAGCCGCGGCCGCCCGACAAAGAGACGCCGCCGATGACCGCCATGGCGATGGCGTCGAGCTCGTACATGACGCCCATGCCGGACTGTGCCGTCAGGTTCTTGGAGGATAGCACGACGGCGGCCAGCGCGGCGAGGATGCCGGCAATGACATAGACGAGGATCTTGTGGTTGGCGATCTTGATGCCCGACATGCGCGCGGCATCCTCGTTGGAGCCGATGGCGTAGCAGTGCTTGCCGTAGCGTGTGTAGGTCATGATCAGCTGGAACAGCACCGCCAGCGACAGGAAGATGATGACCGGCATCAGGCCCTTGCCGATACCAGCGAAACTTTCGGTCGGAAACGAGATCGGCTGACCCTTGGACCACCATTTGGCAATGCCGCGCGCGGTCACCATCATGCCGAGCGTGGCAATGAACGGCGGAATGCGCGTGTATGCAATCAAGGAGCCGTTGACGAGACCGGCGAGCAGACCGCAGCCGATGGCGACCAGTACCGGCACGATGACCGGCAGGTCGGTCCAGCCTTGCGCCAGGAACATCGCCTTGGGGTTGGGGTTACCGTTGACCGTCGCCACCTGGGCAAAACTCATGGCGATCATGGCGGTGGCGCCGACGATCGAGCCCGAGGACAAGTCGATGCCGCCGCAAATGATCACCTGCGTGACGCCGATGGCGATGATGCCGACGATCGACACCTGCAGGATGATGATCTGCAGGCGGGCCTCATTGAAGATCCCGGCGACGTTGTCGCGCGTGTTGAACAGGAAGCTGTCGCCAAGAAAGATGCGGCCGATCATTTCGAAGATGACGACCAGAATGACCAGCGCCAGGAAGACGTTGAATTCGGCCGGCCATGTCCGCCTCTTCGCGTCATAGCTGACCCCGCCGACGCCATGAGATGTCTGTGACATGCCTTGTCCTCCGTGAGGCCGCATTTGCCCTTCCGCCCCTCAGGGCGGTGGGGGAAACGGGAGCGGCGCGGTTGCGCCGCTCTCTTGTTTGTTTGTCGCAATTCCGGACGGAAAACCGCTTCACACTTTTTCCTGGAATTGCTTACGCGTGAGTTGCCGGCTCAGTTCTTCTTCAGGAACTTGTCGATGTTGGCCGGCGTAACCAGCTGGAAGGGCACGTAGACCTTGTGCTCGACCTTCTCGCCCTTGGCGAGCTTCAGTGCCGCGTCGAGCGCGCCGGCGCCCTGGCCGGCCGCATCCTGGAACACGGTCGCATCGAGGTCGCCCGCCTGCATGGCGGCAAGCGCGTCCTGCGTGGCGTCGACGCCACCGACGACGACCGTCTTCATATCGATATTGGCGGCCTTCATCGCCTGGATGGCGCCGATGGCGCTTTCGTCATTGTTGGCGATGACGCCGTCGAACGGCTTGCCGGTCGACAGCCAGTTGGTCATCAGGTTCTGGGCTTCGTCACGGTTCCAGTTCGAAGTCTGCTTGTCGATGATCTTGATGAAGCTGCACTCCGGCGTGGCGATCACCTCTTCGATGTCCTTGGTGCGCTGCACGGCGGCCTGGTTGGAAAGCTCGCCCATGATGACATAGACATTGGCTTCCTTCTTGCCGGCCTCGGTGAACAGGCGGCAGACTTCCTTGGTCTCGAGCGTGCCGGAATCGGCCTCGTTCGACGCGACGAAGGCCTGGTTGTCCGGCAGCGTGTCGACATTGACCGGCTGGCGGTTGACATAGACCAACGGGATCTTGGCGGCTGCGGCGGCGTCCGACATCGCCTGCGTGGCCGAGGTATCGACCGGGTTGACGATGATGGCGTCGACGCCCGAGGCGGCGAAGTTCTTGATCTGGTCGAGCTGCTTGGCGACGTCGTTCTGCGCGTCCTCGACCTGCAGTTCCACGCCGCTCATGCCCTTGGCCTGCTCGATCATGCCGTTGCGCAGCACGGTGAGGAAGTTGTCGTCGAACTTGGCCATCGACACGCCGACCTTGGCGGCAAAAGCGGACGAACTCATCAGCGCCGCAAAGGCGACGCCCAAAATCAGTTTCTTCATTGTGTTTCTCCTCCACATTGGTGTCCGGCTGCACCGATCTACCCGGAATCCCCGATAGCCCGAGGAATCTCTCCCTGATGCCTTCCTGTTCCGTATGGCGTTTTGTCCAAGGGATGGAACGCCAGGCTCCCAGTTTGAAACAGATGTTCCGGAACGAAAGAACCAAAATACCAATCTGATGAAATATTTATTCCATTTTTTCGCGAGACGTCAAGAGCGATTCCTAAGTCGGAAAGCGGATTTTCGGTCGCCGCGCCGCAATTTCACGTCGAATCAAGGCCGACAGCGGCCCAGGCCGAGTCTGAAGGCAGAATTGATAGATTCTATCATCGCCGGAGAGCCCACGCCGAACGGGTCAGCGCGGCAACGCGTTAGATGTTTTCCGGCAGATAGATGTCGAAGGGCAGAAAGGTCTGGCCCGGCGCGTTGGCGGCGCCGGCCTCGATGGAATGCGCCATCAGGTCGACAAGCTCGCGGCACAAGGCGGCGAGCGGCGTCGAGATCACCATTGTCAGGATGTTGTCGGCGAGTGCCGCGCGCGATTCGGCGTTGATCTCGTTGCAGACGACCACCGGCATGTTTGCGGGCTTCGCTGCGCGCAGCGCCGAGACCGCGCCTTCCATGCCGCCGCCGGCGACATAGCAGCCGGCAAGATCCGGATACCGCACCAGGAGATCGATCATCGCATCGTGGGTGACCTGGTTGGCTTCCAGATTGACCAGCGTTTCCATCACCGTGAAGTCCGGCGCATGTTCGCGGAAGAAGGAGCGAAATCCGATCTCGCGCAGTTCATGGCCGTGGAAGCGATGACTGCCGACGAAAAGGGCGACCTTGCCGGGGTTCTTTGCCGCCCTGGCGATCATCCAGGCCGCGGTACGACCGACCTTGCGATTGTCGAGGCCGACATATCCCTCACGGATGCCAGCGGCAAAGTCGGACAGCAGCGAGAAGACAGGTTGCCCCCTCGCTTTCAGCGACTCCACGACCGCCGTCAGCGTCGGATGGTCCGGACCGACAACGGCGATTGCTCTGGATTTCGCTGCCAGCTTGCGCATCTGGGCGGCGATCTCGTCGGCGGCTAGCGAGCTGGCGAAATCGATGGTGGCGACGCCGCGGAAGCGCTGCGATTGCGAGACCGCCATTTCTAGCTCCCTCGCGAAATCGCCGTAAAAAACATCATTGCCCCGCAGCAGCAGAAAGCCGAGGCGGTATTCCGGCAATTCCTGGCGCATGCGCCGCTTGATCAGCCCGGCGGCGTGGTAACCGATGCCGGTCGCCGCCTCATAGACGCGGCGCGCGGTTTCCTCGCGCACCGGCAGCCGGTTGTTCAGCACCCTGTCGACAGTGGCGACGCTAACGCCGGAGATGCGCGCCAGATCGGTGATGGTTGGCCGTTTTGCCATGACTGTCCCGCATGAGTGCCTGCAACTGCTTACATCGTTCTGATGGAAAATGATAGAAACTATCTTTGTGATATTGAGACTATCACCGCATGGCGCTATTTTGCGCTCGGACACAAGCGCCCTGTAATGGACATATCCGTCCTGACGGATGCTGTGGCCGACGGAGCCAGCCCCTATGGAAGCGACACTATCCACACCACCGTCCCGGCGCGACTACAGCCTGATCGGCCGCGACGCCAAGCTCGCCGTCGAGACCGGCCTGTCGGCGGCCGAGTGGTATCACACCGATATTCCGCGCAAGCAGATGAAGGAGCTGATGCAGCGCTCCGATGGGCCGGCGATCCGCGACACCACGATCTGGCTGGCCGCGCTGATCCTGAGCGCCGCCGGCGGCGCCTGGTTCTGGGGCAGCTGGTGGTGCGTGCCGTTCTTCTTCGTCTATGGCGTGCTCTACGGCTCCTCCACCGATTCACGCTGGCACGAATGCGGCCACGGCACCGCCTTCCGCACCCAGTGGATGAACGACGCGGTTTACCAGATCGCCTGCTTCATGATCATGCGCAATCCGGTGACCTGGCGCTGGAGCCACACCCGCCACCACACCGACACCATCATCGTCGGCCGCGACCCGGAAATCTCGGTGATGCGCCCGCCGGACCTGTTGCGCGTCGCGCTTGCTTTCGTCGGCGTGATCGACGCCTGGAAGGCGATGTCGGACATGCTGCGCAACGCCGCCGGCAATATCAGCGCGGCGGAAAAGACTTTTATCCCCGAACAGGAGCAGCCTAAAGCCATTCGCATCGCCCGAATCTGGACGGCCATCTATGCCGTCACCATCGCGATCGCACTGTATTTCGGCTCATGGCTGCCGCTGATGCTGGTCGGGCTGCCCCGGCTCTACGGCGCCTGGCATCATGTCATGGTCGGCCTGCTGCAGCATGGCGGGCTCGCCGAAAATGTCGTCGACCACCGGCTGAACAGCCGCACCGTCTACATGAACCCGGTCAGCCGCTTCATCTACTGGAACATGAACTATCACGTCGAACACCACATGTTCCCGATGGTGCCCTATCATGCGCTGCCCAAACTGCATGCGCTGATCAAGCACGATCTGCCGGCGCCGACGCCGTCGATCCTGGCCGGCTACCGCGAGATGATCCCGGCCTTTTTGCGCCAGCTGCGCAACGAGGACTATTTCCTCAAGCGCGAATTGCCGCCGACGGCGCGGCCGTATCGCGAGGAATTCCACAACGACGCCGTCGCCGCCGCGGCGGAATGATCGCGCGATTAAGCTTTTGTTTTGACGCAACTCCGAACGGAAAACCGCAACGCACTTTTCCTGGAATTGCTTTTGGGAGGAACACATGAGCGACTGGGTCGAGGCCTGTGCTGCCGGCGACATCGACGAAGAAGATGTGATGCGCTTCGATCATGGCGGCCGCACCTTCGCCATCTATCGCAGCCCCGATGACGACTACTTCGCCACCGATGGCCTGTGCACGCACGAAAAGGTGCATCTGGCCGACGGGCTGGTGATGGATGACATCATCGAGTGCCCCAAGCACAATGGCCGCTTCAATTACAAAACGGGGGCGGCACGCGGCGCGCCGGTTTGCGTCAATCTCGCCACGTATCCGGTAAAGGTCGAGGCCGGCAAAGTGCTGATCCAGATCGGGTAGGACCATGCAGGCGGGAATGGTCATCATTGGGGCCGGCGAGTGCGGCGGGCGGGCAGCCCTTGCTCTGCGCGAACTGGGCTATGACGGGCCGGTGACGCTGGTGGGTGACGAACCCCATCTGCCGTATGAGCGGCCGCCCCTGTCCAAGGACGCAATGACGAGCGACGCGGCCGAGATCAAGACGATCGCCAGCGACGAAATTCTGGCCGAGAAATCGATCCGGCATATCCATTCCGTTCAAGCGGTGGCGATCGACCGCCCGGCGCATATGGTGCGGCTGTCGGACGGTTCGGCCCTGCCCTACGACAAGCTGCTGCTGGCGACCGGCTCGACACCGCGCAAGCTGCCGATGCCGGGATTGGGGTCGCGCTGCGTCTACCTCCGCACCTTTGCCGACGCGCTGGCCATTCGCGCCCACCTCAGCCCGGCAAACCGCATCGCCATCATTGGTGGTGGCTTTATCGGCCTGGAGCTCGCCGCTTCGGCGCGCAAGCTCGGGGCCAGCGTCACGGTCATTGAGGCGCAGCCGCGCATCCTCATGCGCGGGGTGCCAGCCGAGATCGCCGAAATCATCCATCGGGCGCATGAAGCCGAAGGCGTGACCATGCTCACTGGCCAGGGCATTGCTACCGTCGCCGATGATGGCGCCGAGGTGCGGATCACGCTCGCCGACGGGCAGGAGATAACAGCCGATCTCGCCGTCATCGGCATAGGTGCCGTGCCGGTCACCGGGTTTGCCGCCGAAGCCGGCCTGACCGTCGACAACGGCATCGCCGTCGATGCCGCGCTGCGCACCAATGACCCCGACATCTTCGCCGCCGGCGATTGCTGTTCGTTTCCGCTCGCGGTCTATGGCGGTCGGCGTGTGCGTCTGGAGGCCTGGCGCAACGCCCAGGAACAGGGCGCGCTTGCGGCCAAAAACATGCTCGGCGCCGGCGAGGCGCATGCAGCGGTGCCGTGGTTCTGGTCGGATCAATACGACCTCTCCCTGCAGATCGCCGGACTTTCCGACGAGGGCAAAAGCACCGTGCGCCGCGAACTCGACGACGGCGCCTTCATCCTGTTCCACCTGGCCGAGGATGGCAGGTTGGTCGCGGCCAGCGGCATCGGTCGCGGCAATGCCGTGGCGCGCGACATCAGGCTGGCCGAGATGCTGATCGCCAAGCGGGCCAGGCCGGCGCCGGAGGCGTTGGGGTCGCCGGATGTGAAGCTGAAGTCGTTGCTGGCGGCGTAAGTTTTATGCTCCCCTTGTGGGGAGGGTCGCTGCGAAGCAGCGGGGTGGGGTGCGGCACCGACCCCCACCCGGACCTGCGGTCCGACCTCCCCACAAAGGGCATAGGCGCTAAGATAGCTTTGGCATGGACTGAAACTTGCGCTTTCGTGGTGGCTCACGCCAGCGATATCGCAAGGCATGGAGATTTTGGCGCAGGGCCGCCAAGGAAGGTTGAGTAAAGATGGTCGCGATCAGAGAGGCGA